>NVSP01000015.1 GCA_002732755.1 Phycisphaera sp. | reverse complement strand
AACGCTCCGGCCCACGCCGACACGACGAAGATGCTAGACTTAGCCGCTCTCACTCAGAGTGGTACATAAAACCAAGGCAGGTCAATCGCATACGGTCGCTTGCGTGCAGCATGACCGCGGTGTATTGCTCGGGTGACATCGCCTTGCGAAGGGCATCATCCGGCGCACCAGAAACATACCTGATGATGCGGTTCGCACAGCGGCGATCGCTGTCTTCTGCCGTCTTACCGCACTCGGGGCATGTGTCGGCGATGTGCCCCTTCGAGTACCCGCAGTTGGCGCACCGGTCCTTTGCCAGCAGGCGAAAGAGATCATCCTGCATCCTGTTCGCACTGCGGTGTGAATAGACGTAGTTAAGAATTATTGCTGTGATCAGAGCCAATCCATAAGTAGGCATAAGCCATTGAAGCCGTGGGTACTGTATGGCCAGCTTCACAATTACGAGTGGGCATACGAAAACTGCAATCGGGACAATAAACCGAAACAACGGCGAGCGGTATTTCGTAACTCTATAAAGCGACACGCTCAACTATAACATGTCCTAATTCGATAAGCTGGCTCGTTTCACTCTGCGCAAGGAGAAGGCGGAGACTCCGCTCCGCCAATCTCGCGACACGTTTGNATAMWNTGTNNMCYGMKCYWGYCYGRTKCGGTCAGTACTGACGAACCACGCCGCGGACGATGCCCTGGATCGTGCAGAACTTGACACGGATCGGGTCAAAGTCTGGGTTGGCCGGCTGGAGGCGGATGTGGTCGTCTTCTTTGAAGAAGGTTTTGAGCGTGGTCGAGCCGTCGGGCAGGAGCGCGACGACCTTGTCGCCGTCTTGGGCGACCTCGGTGCGTTCGACGAGCACGAAGTCGCCGTTGAGGATGCCCTCGTCCTTCRTGGATTCGCCTTCGACCTTGAGCGCGAAGGTGGAGTCGGAGCGGTCGCCGCTGGCGCCGAGGAGTTCGCCCAGGTCGATCTCGTCTTGGCCGGCGACGCGTTCGATCGGGTAGCCCGCAGCGATCTTGCCCACAAGCGGGAACTTGAGCGGGCGAGATTCATCGGGGACACTGACACCCTCAGCGATCGACAAAGAGCGTGCCTTGTTGGGTTGGCGTGTCAGAGCGCCTTTTTGAATCAGTGCCTCGACGTGCTCGAACACGGTGACCTTGCTGACCCCGATCTCGTCGGCGAGCTCCTGCATCGTCGGCGAATAGCCATGACGAACCCGCCAATCGCGGATGAGTTTGAGAATGCGAAGTTGTTTCGGCGTGAGATTCATTACAAGTTCCCTTCTTCCGTTCGCTTTGGCGAACTTCTAGCCCGGTGGCAACTGCCCCCAAGCCCCCTCTTCTCTGAGCAGGCACCCGCCCCGAGCCGTTGATTTCGACTGACGCCTCTGACGCCAACCGATCTGCGAGCAACCGGACTGATACCAATTCTACATCGAACAAAGACCGTGTAAACATCGTTGTCGGCCTGAATTCGACTTTCGTGCTTCCTTGATCCGTTTGGACCAAAACTTTTCCGAACGTACCCCCCGGACCTAGGCAGACCAGAGGCACCAAATGTACCCCCGCTGCACCCGAAGCGGTCGGTTCGTGTGTACCTACCCACCCCACGATGCGGTGGATCGCTCGCTGCAGGTGGTTGGTCTTTGACAACCTACCGTCAACCAACTCTCTCTTCGGACGAAAGCATAACAATGTGGCATTTCTGTGTGTTTTTTCTTCCATGTTGTGGATAAGGTCGTCATCCATACCGAACGATATCCAACTTTCGGCCAATTTCGACCCGATTTTGTCAGGTTTTTGGTGTCCGAACAAACCACAACCTCCAGAGCAACTGGTCAGGGATATTATCGGGCATGGTGATTTGTTATCGGGCGTGGAGCGCAGTCTTTACCGTGCATGCTCGATCATGCCCCCTGCGCGCCTGACCAATCCCGAGATCTCCAGCAGCGTGATGGTCTGACCGATCACCGCCATCTCTAGGCCCGTGTCCGCCAAGAGTTGGTCAGGAGTCCGGCCCTCCCGGCACGCCTCGAAGACCAACGCCCCAGATTCCCCTCCCGGTATAGCCAAGGTCGGCGTGGYCCGCGGCTCATCGCTCTCCCCRGGCATCGTGTACCGGGCCTCGTGYGTSCCCCGGTGGGCGTGCCAGGCGGGGGCTTCGAGGGCGTTGATGATGTCCGCYGGYTCKGTGACGAGTTGGGCGCCGCCGGATTTRATGAGRTTCAGCGASCCCTCRCACTCGAAGCTGTCCACCCGGCCCGGCAGSGCRAAGACCTCGCGSCCCTGMTCTTCCGTCGCYTGTCTCGCGGTRATRAGCGCCCCKGATTTCTTGCCSGCYTCRACSACMAGCACGCCGAGCGACATGCCCGARATKATYCGGTTRCGMSCGGGRAAGWWWYKWKKMTCRGGYGGYGCATCGCAGGGGAGTTCGGWAACGATCGCGCCWCCGCCGTCGATYAYCGYGTCGAAGAGYGCCAGATTCTCCGGCGGGTAGCAGTGCGAATGCCCGCATCCGAGCACCACAACGGTTCGACCCTGCGCTTGCAATGCGCCGCGGTGCGCTGCTGTGTCGATGCCCCGAGCGCCGCCCGAGACGATGGTGATCCCGCGTGCTGCCAGTTGTGCGGCAAAGCGTCCKGMTTGTTCYAAGCCGTAGTGCGAGCACCGCCGCGAGCCGACGATCCCGAGGGCGAACTGGTCATCCGGGTCGATCTCGCCGCGGACAAAGAGGACCAGCGGGCAGTTGGGTAGCGGCTTGAGCAGTTGCGGGAAGCCCGGATCGCTTTGGGCGATGACCCGTGCTTCGAGTTTCTCTGCCATCTTCAGTTCTTTTTCCGCGAGTCCGATGGCGTGCTTGCGTTCTTTGATGACGCTGCGCACGGTGCTGGGCCTGATGCCCTCGACCTGCTCGATGTCGGCCTGTGATGCCTCGAAGATCGCCTCTATCGACCCGAGGTGTGCGATGAGCCGACGCGACTGCACCGGCCCCAATCCGGGGATAAAGATCAGGGCAAGATAGGAGAGGGTATCGCTCTGGATGTTCGGCATACGATAAGTATAGCGAATCTTGTGATCCGGGTGTCCAAAGGGAACGGCACAGGTCTGGCCGAGGTATCGTTAGAGGAACAAGCCGACCATTTGGGTGCGGTACAAGGAGCCGGTTTGCAGAGCAAGGAGCCAGTCCGAGCCGCCGAGAGGCGAGGCATGGTCAGCAGGACATTTGTGTCGCTGCTCGCTGGCTGTGCGCTGGCTTTGGTGGTCTTGGTTGCGTGGTCGTGCAAGACGACGCGCACGGGTTTTCTGCCAGCGCCCCACGCTGTTGGTTCGGTTGAGATTTCGAGCGWCGAGGGTGTGGGGTCGCGTCCAGAGCCGATGATCCGCGTGCGCATYGAGAATCGGACGAAKGGCATCGAGCTTGCGGGGCGAGGCCCGTGGCTGATCGCGGTGGCTGGTGCGCGCTCGGGCGAAGTCATGAACGGGCCGGTGCGCATCGAGGCATCGCAAGGTGGCATCCGCCTGACAGACCGCAGCGGCAGGGTGCGTGGCTTTGGGCCGGGCACCGTTGTCTACGCTGGCCCGGTCGTTGGGCCGAGTGAAAAGCCCGGGCAAGAGATCGTCGCCATCGGCAGGATCAGGTACCCCGGCACGCTTCGATTGCACCCAAGGCCAGATGCGGGCGATGATGTGTTTGATGTGGTCAAYGTGGTCGAGATCGAACGCTACATCCCCGGCGTGATCGCCAAGGAACTCTTGCCGCATTGGGACGAGACGGCGTTCATGGCGCAGGCCGTGGCGGCGAGGACATTCGCGCTCTCGCGCCGAGAGCGGGCACGGTCAACCGACCGTTGGTACGATGTTGACGACACCCAGGTGGATCAGGTCTACGGCGGGCTGACCGGCCTGCGCGTGGCGATCCGAGCAGCCGAGGCGACCCGAGGCGTGGTGCTCACGGAATCAGGCGGGCTTGCCGGGGCGTACTACTCGAGCACCTGCGGCGGCAAACCGGCGCTCGCTGAGGAAATCTGGCCCACCAATACGCCGGCGATCCAGAACGTCGCGTACTCGGCTGAGCTTCCACGAGATGAAGCTGTCGATCGCGAGATTCTGTGCGACTCGGCACCGCTCTTTGAGTGGGAAGTCGCAAGGCGAACCGCTGACATGAGCCATCGCATCAAAGCGTGGGCCAAGAAGAACGATCACGGAGTGCGCAGGCTCGGCACGCTTTCGAAAGTAAGCGTGGTCCGCCGCTCGCCCAACGGCAGATCGCTTGTCTTTGAGCTGACCGACACAACTGGCAAGAGCGCGACGATGACCGCCGAGCGGTTCCGGTCCGCGTGCAACAGCTCGCAGCGCGGGGTGAACGATGTGCCCACGATCGCCATGCTGCACAGCGGCGATGTCAGCGTCGAGGTCGGCCCGCGCGCGACGCGTATCAAGGGCCACGGCTTTGGCCACGGTGTGGGGCTTTGCCAATACTGCGCGCAGGCCATGGCAAAGCGAGGCGACGATTGGCGCATGCTGATTGAATCGTTCTACCCCGATGCGCAACTGATCCGTATTTACTAGAGCGTCTTCATCTCACACGCAGCGCATCCCGTGCCACTGACCTGTCCGCAGGTCAGTGTTTCTTCATCGAAAACGGGCAAGAGCACTGACCCGAAGACGGGTCAGTGGCACGAAATGCAGGGGCTCCAAGCGCTACAACTGCGKCGGTGTTGGCTTAGAGCAACAGATCGATGAGCCGCCCCGTCATGAGTTCGCTTGGGATCTCGTAGCGAATCGTCACCTCGCGGGTGACCTCTTCGTGGATCGCTTCGGGCTCGATCTTCGTTGGCGTGCGAGTTGGCTCTTTGGTATTCGAGACTTGGACGCTCGGCGGCTCGATGCTTGAAAGCTCGGCGGTGTCGGCTTGGCGGTTGCGATTGTGGAGATACTCGTCAAACGGGAGTGGTTTGTCGGCGCAGCCTGCGCCTTGGACCTGCCGGTGGCAAGGCTCGACGGTGCGATCGTAATGGACGGGTCCAAGCTTCACTGACAAATAGAGATGCCAACAGCGTGCCTGCCTGCAAGGTCCAGAAATATCGCCTGTCAGAGATTGCACTGGCGGGTATGAAGGAAATCACTGCCCGGCCAACCGGCCCTGTTGCCCGGGCGCAACGCGTAGTGTTGGATGCAGCAGACAGACTGCACCCCGAGATTGGAGGGGCGAACGCGTGCGGACAGACGAGTTGGACTTTGACTTGCCCGAGGAGTTGATCGCACGATCGCCCGCGACGCCACGCGATTCGGCGAGGCTCATGGTCGTCAGCAGGTCCGATGATTCCGTTTTACACCACGCCCGTGTCCGGGATCTGCCGAGCTTTCTGTCGCCGGGCGACACGATGGTGTTCAACACAACCCGCGTGATCCCTGCGCGGTTTGCGGGTGTGAATCTTGACACCGGTGGCAAGGTCACGGGGCTGTATATAGAAGATGGCGCAAACGCCAACGAGTGGCGGGTCTTGCTGAAGATGCGTCGGCACCGCCCGGGCGTGCGGGTTCGGCTTGGGGATGAAGCCGACGGCGTTGTGCTTGAACTGATCGAGCGAGATTCAGACGACGGCGTGTGGCGCGTGCGCGTCGAGGCCAAAGCGGGGGGGCTGGATCGGGTTGGGTTGGTGCCGTTGCCGCCGTACATTTTGTCGGCGAGGCGTCACGCGGGCGAGGCTGAAAATCGCGATGAGGATGCAGCGCGGTACCAGACGGTCTACGCCGACGAGCCGGGCAGCGTGGCGGCCCCGACCGCTGGGCTGCACTTCACGCCCGAATTGCTTGCAAGGCTCGATGTGATGGGTGTCGGTCGGGCGGATGTTTTGCTGCATGTGGGTCGGGGGACGTTCTTGCCGGTCGATACGGATGTGCTCGAAGACCACCCCATGCACAGCGAGCGGTGCCAGATGGATGACGCGACCTACCAGCGACTTGTGGATGTGCAAAAGCGGGGCGGCCGGGTGATCCCGGTCGGGTCGACGAGCTGCCGAACCATCGAGTCGTTCGCGGCCAAAGGCGGCGGGGGAGAGTTCGACACCGACATCCTGATCTCGCCCGGCTATCGGTGGCAACTGACCGATGGGCTCATGACCAACTTTCACTTGCCRCGATCGACCCTTATCGCGATGGTGGCGGCCCTGTTTCCGGGCGGGGCCGACCGCGTTCGGGAGGTGTATGCCGAGGCGATCCGTGAGCGGTACCGGTTCTTTAGTTTCGGCGATGCGATGCTGATCCTGCCGTGATTGCGGTGCGAGTATGATCGCACCGCGGGTGGTCACGGAGGCACGCCCGCGCGGGGTGCGCCAGATGGATCTGCAAGAACTCATCGAAAAGCTGGGCATCGAGGCACCCCCCGGCGGCTGCGGCTCGGTCCGTATCACCGATGTCACCGACGACAGCAGAACCGTCATGCCCGGCTCGCTCTTTGTCGCCAGGGCGGGCACGAAGTTTGACGGCAGGGTGTACATCGAGCAGGCCGTGTGCGATGGCGCGGTCGCGGTGCTGACCGATCGCGTTGGAGCCGAGCGTGTCAATGCAGCCTGCGCGATGGCGCTCGTCGCCGACGATGTGCCGATGGCGGCGGCGCAGCTCGCCGAGCGGTTTTACGGCAACCCGACACGCAAACTCCGGCTCGTCGGCATCACGGGCACCAACGGCAAGACGACCGTCGCGCACCTCTTGCACGGCATCCTCAACACCGCGGGCATCCGGGCGGGGCTTGTCGGGACGGTCTCGATCGACGATGGGCGCGAGACCGCCGACGCCGAGATGACCACGCCCGGCGCGGTTGAGCTGAGCCGAACATTCGCGTCGATGGTCGAAGCCGGGTACCAGGCCGCGGTGATGGAAGTTTCAAGCCACGCGCTCGACCAACGCCGAGCCGCGGGTTTGAGCTTTGATATCGGTGTGTTCACAATGCTTGGCACGGACCACATGGACTACCACAAGGACCGTGATTCGTATCTGGCAGCCAAGCGTCGGCTCTTTAGGATGTTGCCGGGGTCAGGGGTGGTGGTTGCCAATACGGATGACCCGGCGCACAAAGAGATGCTGACGGGTTGCTCGGCGCGATTGGTCAAATGCTCGATGTCGCAAGGCGATGCGGTGGTTCGGGTGACCGATCGGTGGATCGACAAGACCGGTGTTGAGATGGTCGGCCAATTCGGAAAAATCCAGGCGAGCCTACCGATGACGGGCGATCACAACGCGATGAACCTGCTGCAAGCCGTCACGGTCGCGCACGAGTTGGGTGTCGATTCGGTCGTCATCGCGGGGGCACTTGCAAAGCCAAGCCTGCCACGGGGTCGGCTTGAGCCGGTTGATATCGCCGGCGATGTGGGCGTGTTCATCGACTTTGCGCACACGCCCGATGCGCTCGAGCGCACGCTGTCCGAGATGCGCCGGGCGATGGAGCAATCGGAACGCGCAGGCAAGCTCTGGGTGGTCTTCGGCTGCGGCGGGCACAAAGACCGCACCAAACGCCCCGTCATGGGCGAGATCGCGGGCCGGCTCGCCGACCGGGTCGTGCTGACCAATGACAATCCAAGATCAGAATCTGAGGATGCGATTATCGATGCGATTTTTGCGGGTATTGATGAGGCTCGGCGCGAAGATGTGATCAAAGAGCCGAGGCGCGAGTTTGCGATCGCGCGGGTCTTTGAGCAGGCCCAGCCGGGGGATGTGGTGGTGATCGCGGGCAAGGGTCACGAGAAAACGCAAGAGGGTTGCGATGCGCACGGCAATGTTGTGGTGCGCCCGTTCGACGATGCCGCGTGTGTTCTCGCGTGTGTAGAAAAGAGAGCAGAGGCGACATGACGTTCTTTACGCCTGGAAATATTCGTTCGGTGGTCGGCGGCGTGTTCCGCACGCGGCCCGGCGTGTCCAGCCTTTCGGGCGGCGTCGGGATCGACACGCGCACGCTGAGGCCGGGCCAGATTTTCGCGGCGTTTACGGGCGAACACACCGACGGCCACGCATACCTGAGGCAAGCGCGAATCGCGGGCAGCACCGTCGCGCTCGTTGAGACCGGCGCAACGCTTCCAGCAGATGTGCCCGAAGACATGACGCTGATCGAGGTCGAATCGACACGCGCTGCGCTCGGGCAAATGGCCAAGGCGTACCGCAAAACATTCACCTCGACGCGAGTCATTGCGGTGACCGGGTCCAACGGCAAGACCACCACGGTCCGCCTGATCGACCATGTGCTCAGTTCGACGATGCGCGGGTCCGCTTCGATCAAAAGTTACAACAACGACATCGGGCTGCCCCTGACGATCCTTGGCGCCAACCCCAACGACAAGTATGTTGTGTGTGAGCTTGGCATGAGTGGGCCGGGCGAGATTGCGCAGTTGGCGCAGATCGCAAGCCCGGATATCGGGGTGATTACGAGTATTGGTTTGGCGCATCTTGAACGATTCGACGGGCCAGAGGGCATCGCCAAAGAGAAGGCGTCGATCTTGCAGGGGCTTGCGCCGGGCGGGTTTGGGGTGGTGTCGGCAGATGCGCCGGGGCTTGCCGAGATGTTGCCGCCCGATGCGCAGCTTGTTTGGTTCGGCGAGAGCGAAGACGCGGATCTGCGGCTGGTCAATATTCAGGAACACGACAAAGGTGTTTGTTTTGAGACCAACGGCGGACAGGAGTACCAGATCGGGCTGATCGGTCGGCACAGCGCGCTCAACGCCGCCGCAGCGATCGCGGTCGCCCGGCGAATGGGGATGGCAGAGGGCGATATCGCAAGTGCGCTGGCCACCGCGCGAGGGCCTGAGATGAGGCTTGACCGAAGAACCATCGGTGAGATCGAGATCATCAACGACGCCTACAACGCCAACCCGGATTCGGTCCGGGCAGCGATCGGGACGCTCGGCTCGGTCGCCAAGAACGCCAAGCGAAGGGTGCTGGTCTTGGGCGAGATGCTCGAACTGGGCAAGGCCGCCAAGGGCCTGCACGAAGAAATCGGCAACGCGATCGCCGAGCAGATCCGGGCGGGCACGGGGCCTGATCTGGTCGTCCTGGTGGGCGATCTGGCCCATCTGGCGCAAGATCCGATCATCAAAGAACTTGGGAAGGCTTCGGTTGTGTTGGAGCCAAAGACCGGCGACGGCCGATCCATCGCTAAGAGGTTCATGCCGGGCGATGCGGTGCTGCTCAAAGGATCGCGGTCGGTGGGACTTGAACGCGTGGCGCACGCGGTCTTGCTTGATATTCAGAATCCAGATGCTTCGGCTAAATCTGCGAAGGAAGACTAGCGACCGTGCTCTACTGGCTCCTTGATCACTTCCGGACCTGGCTCGATGAGACCCGTCTTGTCGGCGACTTTACGTTGTACTCGCTGGTCAGGCTGCTCGATGAGCTTGAGTTTCGCACACTCGCGGCTGCCGCGGTCGCGTTTCTCTTTGTGCTGATGTTTGGGCCAAAGACCATCGCAAAGCTCCGCGCGATGAAGATCGGGGACTCCGGGATCACCGATGCCGCCGCTCTTCGCAAGCACGCCCAGAGCAAGGCCAATGTTCCGACGATGGGCGGCGTGCTGATCGTCGGTGCGATCTTTACGAGCGTCTTTTTGCTCGCTGACATCACCGAGGCGTATGTCTACATGGCGCTCATCCTGCTTATCTGGATGGCGGTAGTGGGGGGCGCTGACGACTGGCTCAAGCTCACCGCGGTCCGCCGGGGCGACGGCAGGCAGGGGCTGCATGCGTGGGAGAAGCTCGTCTTTCAGCTCGGGATCGCAACACTTATAGGTGTATTCGCGTACAACCAGGGCGAGGGGCGTGAGCACCTGACGCATGTTCTGAATCTGCCGCTGCAGAGCACATACAAAGGCTCGGCGTACACGCTGAGCGAGTCACTCGTGTATTTGTCAAAGCCCGTGTATGTGTTCATCACGGTGCTGATGATCGCTGGATTGTCCAATGCGGTGAATATTTCCGATGGCATGGATGGGCTTTCCAGCGGGCTTATGGTGATCGTTGCGATCGGGCTTTTGGTGTTGACGCTGATCGCGGGGCAGGATGTGTGGGCGCAGAGGTTGCGTGTGCCACACATCGAGAACTCTGGCGAGCTTGCGGTGATCGTGGGCGCGATGGTCGGCGCGGGGCTTGGGTTTTTATGGTGGAACTGCTCGCCGGCACAGGTCTTCATGGGCGACACAGGTTCGCTGACACTTGGCGCGCTCATCGGGTACATCGCGGTCGTTATTCGGCAAGAAGTTCTTGTGCTGCTGATGTGTGGCGTGTTCCTCCTTGAGATCGGCTCGGTCGTGTTGCAGGTTGGCTACTTCAAATCCACCGGCGGCAAACGGATCTTCCGGTGTGCGCCGTACCATCACCACCTGCACCTCGGTGGCTGGCGCGAGCAACAAATTGTCACGCGGCTTTGGATCGTTGGCGTGGTGCTCGTGATTTTGGCGCTGGCAATGCTCAAAGTGCGGTGATCGCAGGCAAACAGCCCGTGCCACTGGCCCGGTCTTCTGGGTCAGTGTTCTGCCGTACGCAATTTTGCGTGTGAGATAAGAAGCACTGACCTGCAAGAACAGGTCAGTGGCACAGGATGAATTGCCGCTCCATGATTTAGTCGCTAATCAGAACGAGTCCTTGGCTGATTACGAGCCTGTCTTGGACGGGGCCGAATTCGCCTTGATCAATTTCAAGCGAGAAGGCTCGGTCGCCGGCGATGTCGAGGTTGATTCTGACCGTTGGCGCATCGGCCCTGATCGTGTGCCGGGCGATCTCGGTGTCGTCGGTGCGCACGATCAGGATGAGGTTGCCCCACGCCTGCGCCTGGATCGGGAGTGTTGCGGTGAGCGACAGGTGCGTTGCGCCGCGCGGGAGTTGCCATGTTGCCCGCATCGGTCCGGGCATGTGGATGGTGTCGCACCCGAGAGCCGCAAACCCGTCGGTATCGGTGATGAGTCCGCGATCGATCGTTTCTACATCGAGCGCCGAGAGMGGGATCAAGAGATGTGAATCAAAGTTCACAGCTTGGAGTTCGTTGAGCGCAAAGCTAAAGGCAAGCCCAAACGGTTGGCCGTCGGCTTCGCTCGGGTCTTGGCTGCCTAGCGCGGGCACGATCGGTTGTCCCTGCAAGATGCTCATGACAAGCGGCGTGTCTTGTGCGTACTCGGTTTCGAGTTCTTCGACCGCAAGCACTGAGCCGTYGGCGAGCCAGATGTGCGTGCCCATCGCTTCGGCGGGTTCGTTGGCGAGCGAGATCTGATCGATGCGGATGGTGTCGGCGCGGATGATCGAGCCGGATTCGAGTTCGATTGTGGTCTCGATGCCGATGGATTCGACAAAGCCGTGGAGCGTGTCGCCGTTGGTGAGCAGGACGACATCATCGATGTCTGGTTTCAGTGCTTTCGGCAGTTTTCCGCTGGGCACGTTTCGAGGCATGGCGATGCTTTGGATGAGTTCGATGGGGACACTGATGATGCCGAGCCGTTGGTGGCTCCACGCGACGAGTTCGTCGTCGACACCGACGACCGATGGTGCGCCGGTGAGGCGTTGGCCGTCGGTGAGTGTGAGCGTTCCGAGTCGCATGGTGATCGCGCCGCGCGTTCGCTTGGTCGGGTCGCTGGTTGGGCTGTGCCACTGGTTTGCCGGTGCGAGCGCTGCCAGTGTGTTGTTCATGATTACGAGTTTTTGTCCGTCGATGCCGCGAATGGTTACGGCATTCGTGTCAACGCTGAGAACCTCGACGAGCTGTTGGTCGAGGTTCTTGTCGATGAGCACGCGCATGATGGGCTCTGGCGCAGGTTGCGCTGCACACGAGGATGCGAGGAGTAGAGCCGGGATGGAACGCGTGTGTATCACTTCYGGAAGATCGGCAGATATCGCTTTGGCATTTGCAGAACAATGAGAGCCATCGAGGTTCCGTACGCTTCACCTACGCCGCGGTCGTCCCAGAGGCCGTCTTGGCGTTGGGTTGAGACGAGTTCATCGCGCGCCGCGGGCCACCAAGTTGCCCACCAGTCGCCCCCCGCGAGGTACATGGCCTGGACGGCGTAGTAGTGGCCGTAAAAATAGTGCGGGCTGCGCCGTCCCGCCCCCTGTCCGGGGAGGCTGGTGCTAAGAAGAYACGCAAGCCCTGAATCGAGTGCCTTGTCGTCATAGATCCCCGCGTAYTGGATAGCCGCCACGCCGGCAGCGGTTCTTGGCCACGCGCTGTCGCGCGTCCGCAGTTGATACCGGAACCCACCGTCTGGGTTTTGGCATTCGCGCACATAGTGAACAGCTTTATCGATCGTTTCTTTGGAGACCTCGATCCCGGCGTTGCGCGCCGAGCGCAGCGCCATGACCTGACAGATCGTGACGGAGACATCCGCATCGTTTGGTAGCGGGTTGTATCGCCAGCCGCCTTCGTCATTTTGTGTGCGTTCGATGAGCCGGATCGCCTTGACAAGCCCTTCGTAGGTGCGGTCGGCCAGCGGCGTGTCGGCTCCCCCGGTCATGCCGTAGACCTCGCCCAGAAACAGCGCCGCGAACCCGTGCCCATACATAGGGCCGTTGGCTGCGTCGCCGGCGATCAATCCACTTTCTGAAACATTTTCGAGGACAAACACAAGCCCCCGCCGGACGTTCTCGCCGTACGCGCCGCGCCCCGGCAGGTTGCCGTCGGCCATGAGCGCCAAACACGCGAGGGATGTGACCGCGACGTTGTTGGCGTAGCGGCCATCACCGAACGAGCCGTTGTCGGTCTGGAGTTTGACGAGCGCCGCTAGCCCCTGCTCGACCGCAGCGTCAGACTCGGCGGTGATCTCGTTCTCGAGCGCTTCGTTCTCTGCGCCCTGCGCAAACGCGGGTGCCGCGAGCGCAAGCATCACAATCGAAACGAGCCAGCGGGTTCGGTTCATCACTCGGATGCCTCCTCGGCGAGCCGGCGGTAGTAGGTCTCGGTCATCTTCTTGTACAGCGAGCTGTAGCTGTCGCTGGAACCCTGCAAGAGCGCATCGCGGAGGCGCTCGGGTAGGTTGCCCCAGCGCGCGCCGTCGAGTGTGGCCTGTGCGCCAAGCCTTGCTTCTTGCCCGCCCGGCGCGGTGCTCTCGTCCTGGCTGTCGTTGATGTTGGATTGGTTCTCGTCGCGGCGCTGCTGGTTTGGTTGCTGCTGCTTTTTGGAATCGGATTTGCTGGACGACGAAGACGATGAGCTCGATTGCTCGCCCGCGCGATCGATGAGTTCATCGAGTCGGCGGAGGATGTCTTCTTGCAAACGCTGTGTGACGAGGCCCGTGTCGGTCGAGCCGGTCAGCCGGGTGGCGCTCTCGTGCATAAGCTCGATTGCTTCGAGAAACTCGTCGGCGATGGGTTTGTCCTGTTCGAGCACGCGGTCAAGATCCGCATCGGCGGCGTCGGTTTCTGTGTCGGCCTCGTCTTTCGAGTCGTCGCTGTTGTCTAGGCCGAGTAACTCATCGAGCGTTGGCAGCGGCTCGCCTTCGGGCTGGGCGTTCGCTTGAAACGCGCCGAAAATACAAGCGATTAGAATCATTTGTTGAATCATTCCGATTTTTCCTCCGGCATCGGTGGCATCAGTTGCGGCTGCTCTTGCTCGCCTTGCTGTTGGAGTTTTTCGATCAGCACCTCGCCCTGCTTTGCAACATCTGATTGGAGCTGCCCCATCTCGCGGGCCTCGTCGGGAGTTGAGCCAAAGTCTTCGATCATCCGTGTCTGGTCGAGCAGGTCTTGCTGGATGGTGCGCAGCAGCCGGAGTTCTGCGAGCGCGGGGATGAGTTCTTCTTCTTGTCCGCCGGGTTGTGCCTGCGAGCCCTCGCCGCCGCTGCCCTCGGAGAAGGGAGAGTCTTCGCTCTCGGGATCTTCGAGCGCTTCGATCAGGCCGCGAAGGAGCGACTCGACCGAGGCCTGCTGCCTGGCATCTTTGCGTGAGACCTTGCCGGCGATGAACGATGTCCCGATGTCGTTGAGCTGCGTGTCGATGCGTGTGTGCGCAAAGTCAAAAACGCCGGCGGAGGTGATCTCTTCGTACTGGATGGGGATCTGCCTCAGCGACTCCCGCAGTTCTTGCTCAGACCTGCCGATGGTTCGTGCATCGGCGCGATCCCGGCGTGAGAGCCGATCCTTGACGAGCGGCGAAGTCTCGGCGCTGAGCGCAACCTGTGAGACGAGCGCCTCGCTGTACGCGGATTTGAGCTCTTCCTTCTTACGCTCACGCTCGCGGTCCTCTGCGTTGTCGAGTTCTTTCTGCGCTTCGTCCAGCGCCGATTCGAGGCGGGAAAGGCTGACCTCTTCGTGATCGCTTGCGAGTTGATCGTTGTTGCCTTGGAGCGCAACGATCGCGTCGATCTGGGCGCTGGCGGCTTCACCGAGCAGCCCCGCGACCCGCGCGGTTTCGGGCTTGCCGCTGGCTTCATCGACGACGCTGAGCGTGTTGCGGTGTAGCGAAGCCATGCCCGTTGCGAGCGCCGGGATGTCGCCGGCGTTTTGAGTTTCTCTGCCGAGTCTTGCCAGCTCGCTTTGCTGTGTGCGGACGAGCGCTTCGATGGATTCGATTAACGAAAGCAACGCGCGCTTGAGTTCCTGATCGCGCTGCTCGTCCGCTTCTTCGAGGTCGTCGAGCATCTGGTCGAGCTGCGACAGCGCATCTTGTTGCTGGCGGCCCGCGTCGGCGGTGTTGTTGTTCTGCACGCTCTGCGCGGCCTCTTGCAGCGATTGCGGCACGCCCTGTTCTCGCCCACGCCGAGCGGCTGCGCGCATCGCTGACGCCTGGCCCGGGTCGGTTTCTTGCATGTCTTGCGAGCGCTCGTCGAGTTCATCGAGCAGGTCGCTTGCGCGGTTTGCGAGTTCGAGCTGCCGCTGGGCGATCCGGTCAAGCTCGGTGAGTTCTTGCTGCAAGAGCTGCGAGGCGCTCTTGCCCACGGTGTGTTCGCCTAGTTCCGCGGTCTGGTCGGCGAGCTGCTGCTGATCTTCGAGCAACCCCTCGAGCGCCTGGCGAACCGCCCACGAATCCTTGCCCTGATCGAGCAGCAGCGTGAGGTCTTCCATCGCCCGGCGGACGCGCTGCTGCGATTCCTCGGCCTTGGTTTCTGCTTGCTTGTTGTCTTCTTGCGACGAGGTGTTGAGCTCGGCGGCTGCCTGCTCTGACTCATCGCCCGCGTCGTCGATGGTCTGCTGCGCCCGCCCGAGCAGGTCTTCGAGTGAGGCGTTGTCGAGGCCGTTGCGGTCGGTGCGCTGTGTGAGCTGCTGGGTTGTCTTTGCAAGACGGTCGAGCGCATCGGTGAGCGAGGCTTGATCGCGCGCCATCGATTGCGGCGGGCGCTCGCCGGATTCTTGCGCTTCACGCAGTTGATTGATAAGTTCGGTTTGCTGTTCGGTCAGGCGCACCGCGGTCCGCCGGATGCCGCCGAGTTCTGCGAGGATCTGATCGACGAGTTCGGTGTCGGAGATAATGTGCAGCGYGCGAACCGCCGAGATCGCTTCGCCGTGGGTTGCAATTTCACCCGACACATCGGGGATCGCATAGACATCGGCGGCAACGGCTGTCACAAACACCGCATCGCCGACCGAAAGACCGAGCGTCCCAAGGTCTAGCGTTGCTGTGATCTCGGCGCGGAGTTGTGCGGTTNCGATCTGCAAAAGAAGCTCGGGCTCGCCGATGGATTCGGCGATCGCGCCGGTTGATTCGCCGGCGCTCTTGGGCACCTTGGCAACTTGTGTTCGAAGCGCCAGCCACGCAAGCCCCACATCGTCGCGTGCTTCGCCGGTGAGATTGACAATCGCAGATGCAAGCACTGCTTCGTCGCGCATTGGCACGGTCACGGTCACGCTTGGTGTTCGGTCTTCGAGAGTTTCGAGCCGAACAAACGCATCATCAACGCTTGAAATTCCAAGTTCATCTTCGAGCCTAAGTCTGAGCCTGCCGCGGCTGCTAGCGGTCCATGTGATGGTGTGCGTGGCGCCCGAGGTTTCGATCATGAAATCGGTCGGCGGCTCGCCCGCGGTCTCGAACGGGGAGTCACCAATGCTGGCATCTTTGTTGAGTGTGACGGCGATGGTGACTTTGGATCCAAAGAGCACCGGGCCAAGGACCGCCCGCTCGTCTTGACCATCGCCAAGGTCGGAGCCACCGGTGATCCATGTCGATGCGGTTGATTGTGTCGGCGCGTAGGCGGGGGGCTCGATCGCCGCAGTCATCGAAACGACGCGTGGCGGCTCGACGAGTAGCACGCGCTGCGTGTCGGTCCGGTCGTCGGGTGTGCGGAAATAAAACTCAAGCGTTGCTGGCTCGGCGTTGTCGGCGATCGTGATGTTGGGTTCGATGAGCCGTTCGTACGCCTCGCCCGATGAGCCGTCGGGCAGCATCTCGAAGATCTCTTGCCCGGTCATAGGCTCAGCGCGAAACTCGGTGGTGCCCTCGGCGGAAATGATGCGATACACAACCTCAACACCGGTCTGGCCCACGGGGCGATTGGTGCGTGTGACCAGTGCGCGGAGCGGGAGCGCCGACCCGAGCGCGTGGGGCTGGGTCAGTGTGACATCTGCGATCTCGGTGCGCTTGGGCCAGCTCGCGCCAGACCAAGGGGCGAGTGCGCGCACCGCGCCGGTTCGTGCGGTCGAAGGCGATGCAATGGCGATCGCGCCGACTGCGACCACCGCCAGAAAAAGCCCGAAGATGTTGTGACGCAGCGTGCTCTTGTGGATGAGCGAGTTGAGGCTCGCGTTCTTGGCGGCTTGGTCGGCGTTGTATGCGGCAGTTTTTCGGAGCCAGCCGATCGATTCGGGCTCATCGCTTTCTGCCTGTTGGTCGGCAAGCGCCACGCCCGAGGCAAGCACGCCGCCGAGGTGGAYTTCTTTGCCCAGCGCCGACTGTTCGACCCTTAGCGCAAGTGTTGAGAGTTTCGGGCGCAGCCTAATCGCGGGGATGAGCTTTCTGCGGATGCCCATGATGAGCGTGACAGCACCAATGATGAGCAGCACGATCCGAAGCCAAGCCGGGAGGCGTAGCAAAAAATCGACAAGGCCCACAGCAAGCAGCGCYGCCAGGATCATGCCAAGCCCGGCGGCTACGACCTCAAAGGTTGCGACYCGGCGGATCGCAGCGCGGAGCCGAACCAGCGCGTGGCGCGATTGGCCGCTGGCAGCGGGGGGTGTGCCCGGGTTGTCGTGCTGGCTCGTCAATGCGCCTCCTTGCAACTCGATACGCATGAAAGTATCGGCCAGATGTAGCGTGCTACTGGTCCGGCASCGGGCGGTTCCACCACCCTTATTTGACGACGGGTACCCCGCCTTGGTTCGTTTCTTGCTGCACCTTACACCAAGCGAATAAGTCGGCGGCCGACCCATTCGCCCCCAAAGAGCAGAACAAGCAGGATTAGGGCCAGCGGGCTGTCCCACAGGGTCTCAATATCGGGTGTGCCCGCGACTCGACGCTGGCGGTTTGGGAGCATGGATTCGAGGTCGGCAAGATCTGCGGGTTTGAGCACCCGGCCGCCGGTCTGCTCGGCGAGGGATTCGAGCATCGCAAAGTTCGTCTCGGGCCTGCGGAGTTCATCGTCCGGTGCGAGCACCTCGACCCGTTCGCTCAGCACATCGTCGGCGGTCAGGATCGCATCGGTGATCTCGACCGTGTATGTGCCCGGCTTGATGGGCAGCCAGATTGTTGAGAATGTCGGCACGCCTTCTTCTGTCCCGGCGTCGGGGCGCAGTATGACCGTGATCGGGGCGGCTTCGTTCTTGTTGTCGCGGATGGTCGCGGTGATTGTTTGGGGCCGTTGCTGCGCGAGCTGTTCGTCGAGAAGTTCAAGCGAGATCCGAACGGGCGAAGCGGGCTCGGTTCTTGGCGGTGAGGCTTCGAGCACTGCGTTCCGGCCTGCACGCGCAAGGCCCTCGCGACCGATGAGCCGGATGAGCGGGATCCAGAAACGTTCCGGCAATTCTTCGCCCCTCGCGTAGCGCCAGCGCCAGATCTCGTCGGTGCCGACGTAGACGCACCGGCCCGCGCCGTAGCGCATCGAGAGCACGATGGGCATCGCATCGCCGCCCGAGTTTGCGGGCACCGCTGACGCGAGGACTTCTGCTGTCGGTTTGACGTTGGCAGGTTCGATTTTCTGGGCCCAGCGCAGAAGCGCCCAGCCGGTGTCGGGGTCGGAGAGTCTTTCGGGCCAGCCGCCTTCGGTATCGTCGGAGAGTTCGAGCAGGCCCAGCCGCTCTGCTGCGGGTTCGCGGCGCATGGTGACGGGTTCGGTCCACGCCTTGGCGCTGCCTTTGAGTGTGATGGGCAGCAGCGGTTCCAGCGGCGTGCCWCGCCAGGTGTCGGGCGTGGCGCTGGTGCCTGCGATCCACAAAAGGCCCGCGCCGCGGATGGCGACGAGGTCGTGGATCTGCTGGAGTTGGTCTTCTGTAAAGAGGTCGGCGCGGACATCACCGATGACGATGACATCGGTGCCCTCCCACCCGCCGGGCGAGTCGGGGAGCCGATCGATCTCGATGTTGCCCTCTTGGACATACCGTCTTCGAGAACTCAGAAGAAGCGATGAAGATGATATTGTCGGTTCACGCAGCAGCAGGTTTTTGGTGAAGCGGAACTCCCATCGCGGGTAGCCGTCGAGTTGGATGACGCGCAGCGGGCGATCGACAAGCCGGACGGCGATCGTGCTGGTGTTGTTCTCGTCGAGCAGGTCCTGGTCGTCTGGGATAAGCCTGACCGTCCATGCCGCGTTGCCCGCGGTATCGGGGCGAGCGATGAGGGTGACTTTGTTTGCGTTGTCATCGAGTCGTTTGCTGTCGAGGATGATGCCCGTGGCGCTGTCAACGAGTTCGATGGTTGCGCCGCCCGTGCCCGCCGAGCCGAGCCGATCGATGGCGACCGTGACCGGGACGCGGTCGTTGATGAAGCCGGCGCTTGGTGCATCGACCGAAGCGATGGCGAGGTCGCTGACCGGATCTGGCGAACCGACCGGGACGACAAAGACAGGGATGCGCTCATTGCGCAGCCTTTGCACAGCCCTTCGGCTCAGTGCATCGGCGGATGTGCCATCGGTCAGGATGACGATGCCCGCAACGGGTCTTGCCGCGACCTCGCCCAACGCAAGTTCGAGCGACCGCCCAAGCAAGGTGCGCCTGCCGTCGGGATCACCCAGTGCGATGGTCCCGTCGTTATCGACATCAAGCTCGAAGATTCCTGAATCAAATCCCAGCGGCAGCACCCGGCGCGACTCGGCGAGCTTTGCGATCGACTCTGAAGCAGCCTGGAGCGCCGTTTCAAGCTGTGATTCACGCGACTCGCCGCCGGGCGCATCGGCGATCGTCATCGATGCGGACCGGTCGGCAAGCAGCACCACCCAGTCGCGCTCGATGCGTTCGTTTGGTCTTTCAAGCTGCGGGCCGGCGAGCATGACCAGAAGAACGCCCAGCGCAAGTATGCGCGCCATTGCCAACACAGCCCGGACCGGGCGTTTGCCTTCGAGCTTTGCATAACTTGTCCAAGCGAGCACACACGCGACAAGCGCAATGAGTGCCCACGCCCAGCTTGGGACTTGCCGGGCAAAGCCGAACACGACGCCGGGGTCGTTGATGTCCAGATGCTCGATGCCAAGAAGCCACTCGGTCATGCTTGCGGCTCCGGCTGGTTACTGGTCATCGATCGAGCCGACCAGCGTGCGAGCACGGTTTCGATGACCGCAAACGCGAGCGCACAAACGATGAGCCAGAACGCAAGCTGAGCCGAGGCGTTATTGCGTGCAAGGCTCGAGGTGCTCGCTGCGCCGGCTTCGCTTGTGTCAAGATCCAGCCATTGCAGGTTGTGCGCGCCACCTGCGCTGGCGGCAAGCCACGGCTCAAGCTCGGCGGCTGTCGTGCGCCCGATGCGCGAGCCGTTGACATCGGCGCGGACTGCGAGCACGCCGACGGGATCGCCCGTTGCATCGCGCATCTCGTATCGGCCCGCGGTTCGGATCGGGAGCGTGACGGGGTTGCCGTCGCGATCGAGGACTTCGACAGCCCGGCTCGGCAGCTGATGGGTCTGCCCCGCGATGCGGACCGCCCGGTCGCTCGAAAGCCCCACGCCCTGGCGGATCAGTTCCTGCATCAACGGCACCATCAGCGGCCGAGTCGGAAGGTCCGTCCACGACAAACTCGGTGATGATGCGAGGTACACAACAAGCCCGGGCGAGACCTTGCCGCTGGCGGTGGCCGGGTGCGCCGATGCCAAGAGCACCGAGCCGTCGGTGAGAGTAATGATCGAAAAATCGTCGCTTGATGATGATTCAATCGGAAGTAGTTTCGAGAACACAACAGATGATGCGAGCTGTTCGAGTTCCCCGGCGATGAGCGAAAGGAGTCGGCTGGTGTTTCTGGACTCTGTGTCGATCCGCGTGCCCTCGGGCGGCTGGGTCGGCTCGCGTGCGATGGTCCAGGGCAGCCCGAGGGCCTCGGTCATCGAATCGGTCCAGAGTTGCACGCTGTCCTTTGCGGGCGGCGTGACGATGAGCAGCCTGCCGCGATCGACGAATCTGCGAAGCAGCGGCCAGTTCTCGCTCGCAAGTTCATCCGGTTCGAGCAGCACGACCGCATCGAGCGTCGCAAGTCTTGGTGCATCTATAAGTGATGGCGTTGTGTCCACGATGCGGAGTTGGCCCGTGGTTTCGCCGGGTGAGAGCGCAAGACGCACCCAGTCGRCGGGCGTGAACCGGTCAAGCCCGACCTGYCCGACCAGCGGCCTCGTCGCGATGATCCCCACACGCAGCACCTCCCGGCGGTTGATGGTTGTAATCGTGTTGTTGTCTGCATTATTTGAATCATCCGGGAGCGATGCGGTCAGCGTTGGCTGCGCCGAGACATCGGCTGCGGGCATCGTAAAGGCGATCATGACCTCGGTTGTCGTCTGCCCCGGCTCAAACTGCGCCGACGCGGTGTGGCTCGTGCCCGAGCCGTCGGCGGCGAGCGAAACCGTGACGCTCAAAGGTTCACTCGTGCCAACGCCCGACCGCTCCACCACGACCAACGCCTGCCCGTCTTGTTCGGCCTCGCCCAGCACGACGCTGCGGATCGGCTCGACCGATGCGATGCCGATGTTTGTCAGCGGCGCATCGGCAGGTGCGTGTACAACAAATCGCACCGCCCGGCCCCGGTTGTCGAGCCTCGGCAGCGGTCGGTCTGGGTCAACGCTGCCCTCGCGCATCGAGCCGATGATGGCGACCGTTGCCGCCGGCGCGCCGGGTTCTTCGGTTTGGATCGTTTCGCCGAGGATGGTGAGTGCGCCCTCAAGATCAGCCGCGGCATCGGTGCGGTCGGCTTGCTCGATCGCTCGGCGGACCGCTGCGATGTCGCTTGATGCAGGGGAAATCACGCTCCGCGCCGGGCCACCCAGCAGGATCAGCCCCGCGCGATCACCGGCCGCGGGATTGAGCGCATCGAGCAATTCGATCGCCTGCGATTTGTGTTTCTCGAATGCTTCTTCGTCGCCGTCGGTTGTTGCCGTGGCTGCGATCGAATCATCCAGCACGATGTACAGCTCTTGCGGCCCGGTCTGCGASGAAAGACTCCCAAAGATCGGCTGACCGATCGCAACCGCAAAGAGCAGCACAAGCGCACACCGGCATGCAAGCRGCAGGAGTTGTTCGAGCGTCATGCGGCGGCGGTTACGCCTGTACGCCTCGACGAGAAACCGCATCGCGCCCCACATGACGGGTTTGCGTTTGCGCCGAAGAAAGTGCAGGATGATCGGGAGCGCCACAAACGCAAGCCCAAGGCCGGCCAGGATGGGGTTTGCAAAGTTCATCCCATTTTGCCCTTTTTGATCTTGGCGTTGCGCTGCGCAACGAACTGCGCCAGCGTGGGGCCGAGCCATGTGCCGCTGGTGACGAGCTGGTAGTCGAACCCAAAGCTCAGCGTCGCGCGCTCGATGGCCTGCAGGTGCTCGCCCATGACCTCGAGGTAGCCCTCGCGGATCGCCCGCGGGTTGATGCGCAACCGTTCTTCGCCCTCAAGGCCCTCAAAGATCGTCGGTTCGTTGAATGTAAACTTCTGTTCGGATTCATCGAGCACTTGGAATACAATCGCGTCATGGCCTCGGTGGCGGATGCGCGCCAGCGCCGACCTGATCGTGTCCGGCTCCTCGAACAGGTCGCTGATAATCACAAACAGGCACCGGTTGCTGATCTTGGCGAGCGTCTGGTCGATGACCCTGCCGTAGTTCGTGGGTTTGTCGAGCGTCAGCGTGGAAAGCGTTTCGACGATCGGCCGCCATGTGCTGCGCTGGCCCGAGCGGTCGACCATGCCGGTGATCTCGTCGGCGAATGTGACCAGCCCGAMRCNKTSGMMMWGNRTGGMKYSWGRTNKTWCRCCWTNNYMKYKKCYATWCCRGNWMRCGNNSTCAANAMTYRGNCMASWYT
>NVSP01000014.1 GCA_002732755.1 Phycisphaera sp. | reverse complement strand
CTACGACCTCTCAATGAAAATCGGTGAATTGAGTCTCTTTCCTGCGGTGCGAGCCATGCAATCCGAAGATGTTGTTCTGGCAACCGGCACATCATGCAGGCATCAGATGCGTGACGGCGTGCAGTACGAATCAGTCCACCCGGTAACATACCTGCGCAGCAAGCTCATCTGGCGGCAAGAGAGCGACCACTCTGGCATTGCGCCGCTGTTTCCACGGGGCTAAATCAGATCGGCACATCGACCGAACGGAGAATGTCATCGGCGATCTGTTCGAGTGCGCGTGCATCATCGATCAGCGAGGGGTCGCTCGGTGCCATGCGGTGCGAAGTCGCAGCGACGAAATGCTCAGCAACATCTTCTGGAATGACATAGTCACGGTCTTTGAGCCTCGCAGTCGCTCGCGCCGCCTGTGCAACCGCGAGTGCTCCGCGTGTCGAAAGCCCAAGTGAAAGCTCCGGGATGTTCCGGCTCTTCTGCGCAAGCTGCTGGATATATGACGCGATCGAAGTATCGAGCTTTGTTTCGTCCGTCATGATCTGCATCGAGCGGATCTCTTCCAGCGTCACCGCCGGCTGAAGATCGGTCAGGGCGTTCATCGATGGGCGTTCCTGGATGACGCGCATCTCGCTCGCAGCATCTGGGTACCCAAGGCTTGTCCGCAGCAGGAAGCGGTCGAGTTGGCTTTCTGGGAGCGGGTATGTGCCGTGGAATGAGGAGGGGTTTTGCGTCGCTACGACGATGAAGGGCTGGTCGATGCGGTGGGAGATGCCATCGATCGTGACAGATCCCTCGTTCATCGCTTCGAGCAGGGCGCTCTGGGTCCGCGGCGGGGTGCGGTTGATCTCGTCTGCGAGCAAGACATTGGCAAACACCGGCCCCGGTCGGAACCGAAACTCTCGGGTGTTCTCTTCGTAGATGCTGACCCCGATGACATCCGCCGGGAGCATGTCGGGGGTCATCTGGATCCGCCGAAACTCGCCACCAACAGACCGGGCGATCGCTGAGGCGAGTACCGTCTTGCCCACGCCGGGCACATCTTCGAGCAGGAGGTGGCCCCTCGCGAGCAGGCAGCAGAGCACCCGGTCCACGGCTCGGGGGTCGCCGAAGTAGACCTTGTGGATGTTGTCACGGAGTTTGAGTATCGCGTCCTGCATGGGCTCTGTTCTCTTGGTTTGGTCGATCTGGGCATGGTAGAGGCACCAGAGTATATGATCCCGCTCTGCCCACTCATGCAAAATCAACAGTCAGACAACCCGAAGGATCATCTCGATCCCGATGCCTTGGCTGCTGCGGCTCCTCAACTCGCGGCTGTCTTGTCTGGTGATCTCTACTGCTGGTCGTGCAAGTACGACCTGACGGGGCTTTCGGTCACCGGGACATGCCCCGAGTGTGGCACACCCGTGCGGGCAACCCTGCTCGCCATTGTTGATCCGCAAGCATCATCGTTTGCGCCGATGCGATGGCCTGTTCTTTCGGCGGCGGGGCTGTTGATCTGGAGCGCTGCCGCGTTCTGTGCGATTCTTGTCATTTTCCTGCTCCGGGTCTTTGATGTCTTGGTATCTATGTCGTTCTTGCCAGCTCGCTTTGCGCAGTTTGGCGTGCTTGTTCCGATTCTTGCCGGGGTCAGCGCGGTTGGTGCTCTTGTCTTTATTCGGCCGCACTGTGCTATTCGCGTCTCAACGTCGATCCGTTCCATCATCGCTGCATTTCTGTACATCCCTCTTGTTGCGTTTCTATGGGGTCTACACGCACGATTTGATATTGTTTCGGGGTCGCCGTATCTGAGTGATTCGATCAATATCGAAGACCGGGTTGAGAAGCGCATCGTGATCGGGTTTCTGATTCTTGCGATTGCTCTGCTCCTGCGTTCTGCGGTTCGCGAATACGCCGCCCGGTCGGTCTTGATGCGGACCGGCCAACTCACCCGGCAAACCCTGCTGGCGTTCGCTGCGGCTGTGGTCCTGACGCTCCTGGGTGACACCCTTCATCTCGTTTCTCTGCGCTGGCCCGCGGTGCAGAGCTTTGCGGTAACCACGATCTGGATGGCGCTCGTCGTCATCGGCTCGGGGATGATTGCGTTTGGGTTTGGGGGCATGCTCTGGGACTCGGTTCGGCTCTACCCCGTCATTCGCCGGCGACCCAGGTCTCTCGGGGAGATTATCCGCAAAGAGAGCACGCCCCGCCAGTCGTGAGAGTAAAGTATCCGCACCTGAAACTCTGCCCTTGCGATCTCGTATAACGCATGTAGCGCAAGCGAGGCTACCTTATCAGCATGAAATGGGCGATCAGGGGAGCAATGGGTACCGCCAGTCGCGGCGGATCGTCGATGACCCGGTAGACTCTCAACAACACAGGCAGCAGGAGGCCACCATGARTCATTCAATCTCGAGTCTTATCTCTCTGGCGGGTGCGGTTGCGATCGCGCTGCCGGTCGCTGCCCAGTCAGCAAAGAAATCAAGTACAAGCCGACCCGATCGCGCCGAGGTTGGCGTAATCACGATCTCAGGCACCCCAACCGAGCGGCCCGGTCCGTTTGATTGGCTCGCCGGGGGCGACTCGTCCACGCTCAGGTCGCTCGTTCTGGGCATCAAAGCCGCTGCGGAAGATGACGATCTGCGAGCTTTGGTCATCAAGCTYGATGACGCTGCCATGGGCGCGACTCATGTCGAAGAACTCACCGATGCGATCGAGTACGCGCAGGATGCGGGCAAGAAGGTCTATGTCGTCGCTGATTCGTACTCGACGACGGGCCTGATGCTCGCCGCGGCTGCCGACGAATCGCTCGTCCACCAAGGCGGCCCGATCTCGCTCCCCGGTCTCTACATGGAGCAGTACTACCTGAGCGATATGTTCAAGTGGATCGGAGCCGAGGCGAGCTTTGAGCAGGTGGGCCAATACAAGGGCGCCGATGAGACCTACACCCGCACCGAACCCAGCGAGGCCTGGAACGAGAACATCTCCCAGCTTCTTGACAGCATGTACAGCAACATCCGCGGCGCGATCATGGACGGCAACGACATGTCATCCTCCGAACTCGACACCGCGATGGAACAGGCATTCTACACATCCGCAGAAAACGGCGTCGAGCTTGGGCTTCTTGATCGCGCCGTCAATCTTGGTCGGCTCGAAGAGATGCTCGAAGATGACCTGGGCGAACTGATCCGCTGGAACACCGACCTGGTTGAATCCGGCGACGGCGTATCCATCGATCCGTCAAATCCGTTTGCCATGCTTTCGATGCTCTCCAAAGACCCGTCGAACAACCCCACAAGGCCGACGATCGCTGTCGTGCATATCGACGGGGTCATCATGGACGGCGACTCGAGCGAGGGCGGCTTGTTCGGCTCAGCATCTGTTGGCAGCCGAACTATCCGCTCAATCCTGAAAGAACTCGAAGACGACGATTTTGTCAAGGGCGTTGTCATCCGCGTCAACTCGCCCGGCGGATCGGCTTCTGCCAGCGAGGTTATCTGGCGCGCAGCACGCGAGGTCGCAGACGAGAAGCCGGTCTATGTCAGCATTGGTTCGATGGCGGCTTCTGGTGGCTACTACATCGCTGTCGCCGGTGACAAGATCTTCGTCAACCCATCATCCATCGTCGGCTCGATCGGGGTCGTCGGGGGCAAGATCGCGATTTCCGGCGTGTACGACAAGCTCCATATCAATGTGGTCGGTCGCGGTCGCGGCCCACGCGCGGCGCTCTTTGGCAGCAGCCAACCATGGGACGACGCACAGCGCGCTGTCATCCGCGAGATGATGACCGAGACCTACGACCTCTTTACGAGCCGAGTCACCGCAGGCCGCGATGGGATCGATCTGGACGAAACCGCTGAGGGGCGCATCTTCACGGGTGACAAAGCCCTCGGCCTGAACATGGCAGACGAGATCGGTTCGCTTGCAGATACGATAGAAGACCTCGCCGATGAACTCGATTTGACGAGGTACGATGTGCTTGACTATCCCGGCCCCATGAGCCTCGACCAGCTTATCGAGCAGTTCAGCGGCGGCATGGTCGCCTCGCCGATCGACGGCTTGGCGCAGGTCGTTCAGAAGATTGTTGGCCCACAGGCTTGGCCCATCATCAAACAGCGGATCGATGCAACGATCATGCTGCAGGGTCAGCCCATCATGCTTCTTGATCCGACGGTGCTCGTCATCAGGTAGCTCTGCAACGAACTGACATACACATACAAACAACAGCCGTCCTGCAAGGGGCGGTTGTTGTCGTTGGATTGGTATGACTTGCGATCAGTTGACCGACATGATCTCTTTGGATTTTTCTTCGATTTTCTTCTCGACGATACCTTCGTACTTCTTGAGAAGATCTTGGACCTCGCTTTTGAGAGTCTTGACCTCGTCTTCGGAGATGTGGGAGTCGCCCTTGCCGAGCGCTTCGGCGTGCTTGTTGCCGTCGCGGCGGGCATTGCGCATGACGATTTTGGCATCCTCGGTCATCTTCTTGGCCTTGGAAACAAGCTGCTTTCGGCGATCGGTCGAGAGAGGCGGGATGTTGAGCCGGATCTGCTTGCCGTCAACCTGCGGGTTGAGCCCGAGGTCGGATTCTTCGATGGCTTTGCGGATCTCGTTGAGTGCGCTAGCGTCGAAGGGCTTGATCAGGATCTGGGTCGCCTCGGGCGTGCTGATCGCGGCGAGCGATTTCATGTCGGTGGGGGCGCCGTAGTAGTCAACCTTGATGTACTCGACCAGAGCCGTCGAGGCTCTGCCGCTCCGTAAGCCCTGGAACTCGTGGTTGAGATAGTCAAGGGCTTTGGTCATCAGCTCTTCGGTGTGGAGCAAAATGGAATCGGGATCGTTCATGGTTCGTTCCTTACAGTTCTGTCGGTTTGGTTATGCGTTCTCGACCAGCGTTCCGATCGACTCCCCGGCTACGACTCTGGCGATGTTGCCCGGGACATCGAACTGGAAGACACGGATCGGGATCTGATGTTCTCGGCACATGGCAAACGCGGTGAGGTCCATGACCGCCAGCCCCTCGGCGAGGGCATGGTCGAAGGTCACCCGTTCGTAGCGGGTAGCCGTTGGATTGGTCTTGGGGTCTGCGGTATAGACGCCATCAACTTTGGTTGCTTTGAGAAGCTGGGTGCAGCCCAGTTCAATCGCCCGGAGCGCGGCGCAGGTGTCAGTTGTAAAGAAGGGGTTGCCGGTGCCTGCGACGAGGACGACGACCCGGCCTTTTTCGAGATGCCGGATCGCTCGGTTCTTGATGAACGGCTCGGCGACCGATTTGATATCCAGTGCCGACATTACGCGTGAATCGACACCGATCGAGACGAGTTTTTCGCGKAGCGCCATCCCGTTCATGACCGTGCCGAGCATGCCCATGTAGTCGGCGGTGCCTTGCTCGATGTCGCCGGCCTCGGCGAGGTCAGCCCCGCGGATGATGTTGCCACCCCCGACGACAACTGCAAGCTGTGCCCCGAGTTTGGCCGCGGCTTTGATCTCCGAGGCGATCAGATCGAGCTGGGCAGGGTCAATCCCGAAGCCATCGGGGCCACAAAAAGCCTCGCCGCTGAGTTTGAGGAGGATTCTGGGCGCTTTGTCGGTCGTCATTGTGGGTGTTCCAATCTCTACATGACGAGCATAGACCCGGAGAAACTGCCCGGTGTTGGCGTTATGGTACGATGTCTTGGGCAGAGGTCCCGGACCGGTGATCTGAGCGGTTTGGAACCAATTACCGCTGGTACCGTCTCACAGAAGGACACGGGTCGAGCACGGAAGCCTCGACCATCTGCCGTACACCTTGCCTATGACCGACCCTACCACACAATCAGCCATGCCTGGCCAAGACTCAGCACCCAGCGAGCCTGTTTCGTTTGCAGACAAACTCCGGCGGTGGTTTCTCCGGGCCTCGATCGCGGGGATGGTCTTGTCGCTGGGGGTCCACATCGTCCTGTTCATCATCGCCGCGCTCGTGGTGACGGCTGTGGGTGGTGGCGACGGCCAGTCGGCACGCCCTGCCATCGAGTTTGCGGTGATGAGCCAGTCCCAGCTCGATTCGTTCCAATCGGAAGAACTCTCGGTCGACGAACCCAACTCGCAAGAACTGCTCGAACAGAGCCTCGCCGATGCGCCCGACTCGTTGCTCGATATCACGCTGACCGAGATGATCCAGCCCGAGGGCAGGCTCGATGCTGACATCGCTTCTGGTGGCGGCGACCTCTCGTCCGCCCACAACCCCAACTCCAGCGGCGCGGGGATCGGTGCTGCCAGCTTCTTTGGGATCGAGGCACGGGGCAACCGGTTTGCCTACATCGTCGATGTCTCCGGCTCGATGGACCGCGGGGGCCGGATCGACGCGATGCGTGCTGAGCTGAGCGAATCGATCAGCGCGATGCCGGACCATGTCTCGTTCTTTGTTGTGCTCTACGCCGACACCGCGTACCCGCTCGGCGATCGTCGCAAATGGACGGACGCGAATCGAGTCGGCAAGCGGTGGGCACGCACAGCGATCACCAAGCTCGCACCGCTTGGCGCAACCAAGCCCATGCCCGCATTCGAGATGGTCTACGACATCCGCCCAAGGCCCGACGCGATCTACTTCATGACCGATGGCGAGTTTGACGAGGGCATCGCCGAGATCATTATCCGGCGAAACAAAGATCGCCCGATCCCTGTGCATTGCATTACATTCATGACGCGTAGCGCCGAGACGGTCATGAAACGCATCGCCAGCAGCACCGGCGGCACATACACCCACATCTCAAGGTCCACGCCATGATCCGCCTCGTGATCCAGGTCGTGGCTTGCTTTCTTGTTGTGTGGTGCTGCGTTGCGCACGCCGAGCCGGGCACGGTTTTGCTGCGTGGTGGGCGGATCATCGACGCCGACATCGTGACACCGAGCTCGCAGTCGCTGGCCGTGGTGGTTGCGGGACAGAAGACCCAGTACGGCTGGGACCGCATCGCCGATGTGCGCGGTCCCGCGTCCGCCGAWGTCCGAGCGCATCTTGAACTCGCAGAAACAGCATGGCGTGGTCTTGCCCGTCTCGAACGGGGCGACATCGTTGCTGCTGAGCCGCTGCTTGAACGGGCGTTTGCCGAACTGGGGACACAGGTTGGTTTGACATCAAAGGCAGTCGCCACGGGGCTGTTGACATGCCGGGTTGCGCGGGGCGCACAAGCACTGGCGGTCGAACCGTTTCTGTGCGTCATGCTCAATAGCACAAATGAGACAAGCCCGGAAGTGCTCGACGATCAGCTGCGGCTGTGTGTCTCGCTCCCGCCGATTTGGTCAACCGAATCCGGGTTGTCCAGCATGTCGAGCCAGGTTTCTGCCGACGGCTTTGCGGCATGGGATTCGGACCGCCGAACACGCCAACTCGCCGAGCTTTATGTCGCTGCTGCTGAGTTTCAGATCAGCGGGCAGGCGCAGATACCCAGTTTCGAACCTGCCGATGACGGGGTCCGATTTATTTCTGAAATCGTTCAGTCCAGAATCGGTGATGCACAGATCCGCGATGCAGCTCGTCAGCAACTTGAAGTTCGCAGCAGCAGAACCATCCCCAACTGGCAGCGTGCTTGGATCCATGCTGCAGCCGGGCTATCTCTTCTGCTCGAAACAGACAGCCGGTCGAAGCGGCTTGGGATTGTCCAGTTGCTGCATGTTCCTGCGTTGTACCACAAAGCCCAGCCGTACCTTGCAGGTGTGTGTCTGAGTCAGGCCGCGATGGCGCTTGACCAGATGGGCAGAGAACACGAAGCAATACTGCTGGCAGCGGAGTTTCAGCGGGTCTATAGAACACACGATGCGGGGCAGTCCGCTGAGATGAAGCAGCTCATCCGCAAGGCCAACGAGCGGGTTGCAGCCGAGGCACCAAGTCAGGAGGATGCATGATCGCGTCATATATCGATTCCCATTCGTTCGTGCTCGCGCAGGCGGGCACCGAGGGCAAATCCATTCTTCAGCATATCGCCTCGGGCGGCCCGATCGGGTTGATCATCATCATGATCTCCTTTGCAGCCGTCGCATTGGTTGTGATGCATTCGATCCAACTCCGCCTTGGCAGGCTTGCACCGGCGGAGCAGTTTGATCGGCTCAAAGAGCTGCTCTCCCGCCGAGAGCTCGACAACGCGCGTGTTTTTTGCGAATCTGAGAGCAACGACAGCTTACTGACACGGACTCTCGGGTCTGCGCTGGCGCGGTGCGCACGCTCGCCTTTTGGGTTGCTTGAGTTTCGAGGCGCGCTCGAAGAAGCTGGCAAGGACCAGGTCGCAAAGCTCTACCGCAGCACAGAAGGCTTGGCTCTGATCGCGACAGTCGCGCCCATGCTCGGGCTGCTCGGCACGGTGCTCGGCATGGTCGGCGCGTTCAACACACTCGGCAGCGCGACCGGCGGCTTTGCTAAGCCGGACGAACTGGCAAGCAGCATCGCGGTCGCACTCATCACGACGGTGCTGGGGCTTGTTGTCGCGATCCCGGTGTCGGCGTGTGTCGTGTTCTTTCGGAATCGGATCGATTCCATCACGAGCGAGGTCGGCGAGATGACCGAGGAACTGCTCGGCGTAGTCGAGAGCCACCAGTCCAACGCACAAAGGCCCGCGGCTCAGCAGCAACCAGCACGCCAGCCCGCAACAACTGCACAGGCATCGCCAAGGCCATGAACGATGTCGGTCATGCACATGAAGGCTTTGATATGACGCCCATGATCGATGTGGTCATGCTGCTTATCATATTCTTTCTCGTGACTTCTCAGTTTTCACAAATGATACGAACACCACTGGACCTTCCCCAGCAAGACGGTCAACAGGCCGAGGGCGCAGACAACTCCGGCGACATCATCGTCGACCTGCTCGCCAACGGCAGCATCACGCTCGAAGGCGAAACCATTTCGATGGATGCGTTTATGGCGATAGTTGCTTCTGAATTGCTCCACAACGATCCGAACACCGAAGTCCTGATCCGCCCCGAACGCTCGGGGCCGGCGATCCACCTCAACACGCTCGTCTCCAGACTTTCCAAGGCCGGGGTTCGTGCGTACCGCATCGCAACCACGCCGGTGGATCGGGGTGGATCATGAAATTTGGCCGACAGACAGAAGGCGAGCGTAAGCCTGTGAGGCTGCCATTGGTCGGCATGATCGATGTTTTCTTCTTGTTGCTTGTGTACTTTATTGTCTCGACGACACTCGCCATGCCCGAAGATGAACTCTCCGCGGCGCTGCGTCAAGAAAGCAAAGAAGCCTCGGCTTCGGACCTCCAGCCGCAGCTCGTGCATGTCATCCCCGGAGATTCATCGCCGATATTTATTGTGGGCAACCAGAGGCTTACAACGCAAGAGCAGCTCACAGAACTACTGTCCAAGTTGCCAAAAGAAGCGGGAGTGTTTCTGAGTGTTGACGATGCAGCTCCAGTGTGGGCCGCCGCCGCTGCGTTGCAGGCGTGTCATGATGCGGGATATGAGAAACTCACCTATGTCACCCCTGACTAAACTCATATCCAAACTGGTTTTGGCGGCGTGCTTTGCCGTTGGTATCGCATCGTCACAGGATGCGCAAGATCGTCTCGAAACGTACCTGCTTGACCATTCGCTCGAGGACCTGCTCGCCGAGCATCTTGTTGAGCAGCTCGATGGTGCTTCGGGACGCGAGCGCGAGGCGATCGCTCAGAAGCTCGGCAAGCTCTATGTCAACCTACTCGACTCTTCACAGAACGATACAGATCGAAAGTACTGGTCAGACCGCGCATCCAACCTGCTCCGGCTTGTGCCTGAGTCTGATTCCGCCGAGCTTCGAATCAACCTGAGCAAGGCGGCGTATATCCGGGCCGAAGCGATTGCCGAGCGAGCGCGCCTTCGCATGGCGTCCGAGGCCGAGATCGCGCAGGCGGAGCGGATTATGCGTGACGCCTCAACGACTTTTCTTGCCATAGCACAGGATGCCAACAGGAGCGTCCAAACGCTCGAACGGAAGATGTCCCAGCGTCTTGAGGAGGATGAAGAAACGCGAATAACTGATATGCTCGCCGCGTCTCGCCAGCATAGATCACTCGGGTTCTACTACGCGGGCTGGAGCGAGTACTACCTTGCGATGCTCACAGATGATAAATCGCGCGCGGGCAAAGCCCTTCGGCACTTTGGCTGGCTGCTGAGTGCGCGTGACGGTGAAGAAGCTTCATACGATCGGTTGCAGAGCGGGATGCTCCAATATGAACATGTTGCGCGTGCATCAATCGGCGCGGCGCTCGCGTGCGAGGAACTCGGAAGATCCGTCGAAGCCGTCGCTTGGCTCGACGCGATCGAGCGCAACACGGATGTGCCACAAGCCATCCGCGACCAAGTGTTCGACAGGCGCATTTGGGTGTATGCAAAGGCGCAGATGTGGGCTGACCTTGAGCTCTTGATACGCCGGAGCAGGGCTTCTGGCTCAACACTCTCGCCCATCTCTGCCCGAGTTCTCGTTGTGTCATGTATGGATGCGCTCGTCGGGCCGCAGGGACAAGGGCGCAGCCGAGAGCTTATCCGCAGACTCTCCGACGCTGGCTTGCAGGACTTGATAAGCACTGGACAGGTTGCGCATGTCCTTGAGCTTGTCCGTGAATTCGGAACAGAACCACTCGGGGACTCCGGCTTTGTTGTCTTATATGTCAAGGGCCTGCTCGCGCTCGATCGCGCAAACGAGGCAAGGCTGGCAGCCGGTGACAACAGCACGGGGCCGGTAACCGATGAATCCATCGCGGCGTTCTACAGAGAAGCCGCGAATCTGCTCCTTGCCTCCGTGGATGAGGACGACGCGTCGAGCCACGCCAACGAGCGAATCCGAGCGATCATATCGTCGGGCACAGCGTTCTATCTCTCCGGCGATGCGATCTTTGCTGCTGACATACTCGAGCGAGCGGTGAACGAGGCACGCTCACCAGAGCAAGCCGAGAACGCGCTCTGGCTCGCGGTCGTTGCGCTCGAAGAAGCTGTCGAAAACGGCGACTTGTCGCTCACGCCCCGCAGAGACCAAGCCGCCCAGTTGTACCTGACGACCTACGCAGGCAACGACCGATCGGCCCGCCTTCTTATGCGTGAAGGAACATCGAAACTCGTCTCGGATTCTGAGGCGGTCGATATCTTGCTCGCGGTTCCAACATCGTCACCACACTACCTCGCCGCCAGGCGACAGGCGTCGCAGTTGTTGTACCGTATGTACCGCAACACGAAAGGACCAGGCCGAAATTTCGCAGGCGAAAGGTTTTCTGAAGTCGCATTAATTCTTCTTCGTTTGGAGCAAATCGAAGTCCGAGCCGGGGATGTGGCCCGCGCCGAACAKGCGGCAGCCAGCATTGTTCTGCGTACCCGGCAGATCGCCGACACATCACTTGGCATATCGCCGCCAGATATTGAGCGAGMATCGCTCGCTCTCGACACACTCGAACGGGTCGCAAACTACGCAACGATCGATCTAACAAAGCTTCAGCCAGAACTCGCGTACCGCCGGCTTCAGATCGCAGCGGCACAAGGCGACCGGCCCGCGATCGACCGCTGGTACAGCCTGCTTGTCGATACCGACGGCGGTTACCTCTCGCCTGCGCAGCGCCTGCTCTACAGAAAGTCCGCATCGCAATGGATCGACGACCCTACAGACACCAACGCTGCACGATCTGTTGTTCTCTATGGGGCGAAAGTTGTTGAGAGTTTCGAGGCTTCAAGCACACAGTCCCGCGCGTATCTTGGTGTTCTTGAAACCGTGGCGCAGGCCGCCGGCGCAGTTTGGGAACTCGATCGCGACCGCGACATGCTTGAAAGAGCCATCAATACATACGATGTCTTGATCGAGTCTTCCGGCGCGACCGCCGATGTACTGCGGCGTCAAGCCCTGCTTCTTGAACAAGCCAACCGGAAACTCGATGCGCTCAATCTATGGAGGAGACTTGCATCCGGCCTTACGGCGGGAACCGAACCTTGGTACGAAGCACGCTATGAATCCATCCGGCTGCTCGCTGACCAAGATATTCAAGCCGCAAAAATAGCTTTTCAGCAACACATCACGCTCTATCCAGAACTCGGACCAGAGCCGTGGGGCACCCGATTTCGTCAGCTTGCGCGCGTTCATGGGATGGAGTTGCCGCGATGAGCACGCCTCGCGATCCCAGCGAAACATTCATCGGCATGAAGATGGATACTGATCCGTTTGCTCTGCTTGGCCTGCCTCATGCCTACGCGGATGAGTCCGTTGTTTTGTCGGCTCTTGGTGCGCGGATGTCTGAGATCGCCGACCACAGACGGAGCCAAACGCCCGAAGCCAACGAGATGCGGCTCGCTCTGCACGCCGCCGCGGCGCAGTTGCTCGACCCGCAGCTCCAGGAGCTTCTGCTCCACGCCCAAAGCACACCTATTTCAGAATCGCAACCGGTTGAGAAACAGCAGAATACCAAGAGCGAAGAACCTCCTCCACAACCGCAGAGCAACCCGATCGCGGATCACATCACGCACGACCTGCTGCTTGTCGTCGCGTCAAACGGTGGTTGGAACAAGACGGCTATGCGCCGGATAGCGATGCTTGCCCATGCACGGGGCATCCCGTCGAGCGAACTGCCATCGGTCGTGGCTGGTGTCCTGACACTCGGTGCGATTGCTCAGCCTTTGCCCGCCAAGCCTGTTGTCTCGGTGTCTCCTGAGCGGACAGGCTCGATCGCAGCCACACGATCGCGATCGAGTAGGCGGACATCCAGAACCGGTGGCCTCATTGTCACAGGAATATTTGCAGTTCTTACGATTGTTTCACTACTACTCGTCTGGGAACGGCTCACACAAAAACAAACTGACCCTGTTACCAACCAATCCGAGCAAGCGGCACAGACAGAATCACCAGAGCTGCCCGAATCTTCAACTGTTGCCGATACGACAAAGCCTCTCACACCGACCCAGACCATGAGCATCAGCGATGCAGCGCATCAGCTCACAGCGATCGCATCGTCCCGCTCAGCTCTTGATCAGGAACAACTCAGAACTCTTGCCAGAATACACACCACGGTCGCTGCAAAATGGACTCAACTAGACAACGATGTGCTCGTATCGATCCACAACTCCATCTTGGAGATCGTGTATTTCAACTCTTCCAACACTGACAATGTTCTTGAATACCTCAATATCATCAGTACTGACAGTCATCTCGATCCGTTCTCGAAGCAAGAGATTGTCAGTGCTTCGTGGGCGATCGGAACGCTCGCAAGGCTCTCGATCGAACGGAACCTACCCACAGCGGTTGACGCCGCGATCATCGGGCATCTTGCCGCGATCCCTGCTGGTGCCGCACTGGGTTCTGCCAAGGGCTTTGACGAAGGTGTTCTCTCGGCTCTTGACATGTTCACCGCACAGATGACCGAACAAGAGGTCCCCGTTTCTGCCTGGCAGGGCTGGCTCGATGTCCTTGATGCGGCTGCGCCTGATGACCAAAGACTCCGCCTCGAATACCGGCTCACAGCAATTGAAACCCTTGCGGTACTCGGTTCTGAACCAACCCAGTCTCGGCGGGTGTTTGAGGCAATCGAGCTGCTTGCTGGCGGCATCGTCCTCGAATCCAAGGGCATCGCATCGCGCAAACTCATCGACTGGCTCGGCGATGATCGCGTAAGCCCTGCTGACCTCTCGGTGATCACGCGCGTGATAATCTCAAAGTCTCGCACCAGCGGCGTGGACGAGAGCCTCGTCTTGTCGAGTAGCGCAGACCCGGCGCGCCGGATGGCGGTCCGCACCGAACTCGAAGAACTCTTGCTCGGCATAGACGCGGGTTCGACCGACGCGATCAACCAGTGGATGGCGATCGCCGACCAAGAACTGCACAAACAATCGCAAAGCTCGGCAAAAATGCTCCTGCTTCGCGCGACGGCCCGAAGCAGGTTGTCATCTGCCGCCCGCGCTACATTCTGGGGAGACTACCAAGCATCACAGCACACGCTTGCCAACATCACCGATGATCTCGACCAAATTGTATCAGCCGGTACTTCGACCAGCCCCAAGCACCTTGGCGGCGATGGTTCCCTTAGTTGGGCAACCAGATATATCTCAGCTCGCCGGAATATACCAATCAGACAAGTACTTTTAGCTGAGCTTACCAGAGGTCGCCGCGTCCTCGGGCCAGTCGCAGCCGAGGCGCTCGTCAAAGATGCGTTCTTTGGCACACCCGCCACGGTTCGTGCGCAGGCCCGCGAGGTTGTGCGAATCCACGCTCAAAGCCCTGCGGTCGTCAACGCGGTTCTTGAATACCTACCCAGGATTCCCAAGATCGATTCGAGCAGCGATGTCATCGAGTCGCTTGTTTATGGCAATCTCCCCGCCGCTAGCGACCCGAGGTGGRGCCTTAAAGCAAGGCAGCTTCTCACAGAAACGCTCCTCTATCTTGTGAGCGGACAGGGCGACGGCGAGGCGATTGACAGCTTGGTCGCTGAGCTTGCCGCGAGCTACCAGACGCGGCTGGCAGCTGCGACGCAGGGGCATGCGCTCGCCCCCGCAGAGTACCTGCAAGAAGCATCGCTCCGGCTCTACGAGCAGTGGGTTTCGACGGCTCGAGCGCAGATTAACGACATGCAGTTCATCACCCGCCTTGACGAGATCGAGATGAAGCGCATCGGCAGAACCACGCTCGCCGATGGGATTATTGTGGGCTTTGCCGCCAACCAGGTTTCTGCGGTCGAGGCGATGGCTGTCGTTGTCGAAGCCGAGCACAGCGACCGCGCCGACGAAATTTATCGCATTATCTCAACGATGTCAGAAGAACGCCGTCAGGCAAGCAATATTCTGGAACAGATCAATATTGTCGAACACGCCGCTGTCGAACTCTGGCGCATCCGCTTGGGTGGGGGAACGAAATGACTCGACTCATCGTTGGCATGCTCCTGATGATCCCGTGCAGCGTTCTTGCGCAGACGCGCCCGGATCCTGTACATGTTCGGTATGAGCGAGAACTCACAGCGCTTTCACCGGCGGACCCATTGTCGTACTTTCTCCTTGCCGAAGAAATCGCCGAWGWMGCGGCGGGCACCAAGGAAATCGCTCTGGCGCGCCGGCTCTATGTGCTTTCCATCGAGCTAGCCGCTGGCAACCCAGATGTCGATCGTGCCGCCGGTTTCCCCGTTGCATCGAGCGCCAGTGTTGGTCTAGCCCATATCGAAAAAATCGAGCCACGCAAGCGTTGGTTGCTCGCTCTTGCCGGCAGGCTTGACGAGCGGTACGCCGTTGCGCGGTGGGATGTGCAGGAAGAAGAGCCAGAGGCCGACGAGGTTGCGCTCTTGCTTGCCGAGGCGATCGGTCTCGTGCTCTCGGGCGACGGCTCGCTCGCACGCGAACGCTTCGACGATCCGCGCGTCATGAGCCTGCTCGAATCGTCGCGCGATGCCATCGACCGTCCCGGGTCGGGTGCATCAACRTCGGCGATCCAGCGTGAGGCGCAGGTCTGGCCCTGCCCCGAGTGCGCCAACGCCCGTATCGTCGCCGACCGAAGCAAAGGCGGGTCCGCGCGTCGGCTGTGCTCGACATGCCGGGGCAACCCCGGGCCGGTGATCGATCACGACACATTCGTTTCGTACCTCGCGTACCAGTCGCTCTTGCTCAAGGGCGTCCACAAGTCGTGGTCATCGGAGCTTGCAGTGGGGCGTTCTGGCCCGCTGCTCGACCCCGATGTTTCGGAGATCGCACCGACGATGCGGATCGACCCCGAACTGGTCTACTACCGCAACAGCAGGTGGGTGTCCCGCGACGAAGTGTTGGAGAACGACGCGGGCGGGTGATACTGTGGCACTGCGACCTACCGAGGAGAAACCGATGTCTGACGATTCCGCGACGATTCCTGCCAAGCCCGAGATCTCATTCGAAGAGTTCGCAAAGATCGACCTGCGGGTCGCGACCATCGTGTCGGCAGAACTGCATCCAAACGCGGACAAGCTGCTCAAGCTTCAACTCGATGATGGTTCGGGCACGCCGCGACAGATCTGCGCGGGCGTCAAGGCGTACTACTCACCCGATGAACTCGTMGGCAAGCAGATCATCATCGCTGCCAACCTCGCGCCGCGCACCATCCGAGGCGAAGAATCACGCGGCATGATGCTCGCGGCCAGCWACGCCCCCAAGGGCGACGGCGGCGAGCGCGATGTCGTTGCCATCACACTGATGAGCGAACTCGAACCCGGCTCAATCGTCTCTTGACCGTTTGGGCCTTGCATCTTCGCGGTGCCGGCGTTCTTCAAAGCCACGCATCCAGCCGCCGGTTCTGATCTTGCGAAGGATCGATTCAAACTGGGTATCGATCCGTTCTTGCCGATCTGTCTCGGCTGTTGCGATCTCTTCGTTCAGGGCATCAAGCTTCGCCTGAACTTCAAGAAGCTCTTCCCTCGCCATCGCGGCTTTGGCATCAAAGGCAGCCGAGATCGCGGCCCGGAGTTCATCCCGGGCCGTGCGGATATCGGATTCACCGGACTCATCGTTTCCCAGAACCATCCCAAGATTTCGCGCCGATCGTGCGATGCGCATCCCCGCTGACATCTCTTCAAGATGGATCTTGTACCGCTTCGGATTACTTTCTCTGAGTTCGACCAGGCGAGCAAGGCGTGGCCCGAGTCGGCGAAGGAGWCGCTGGCGTTCCGGGCTGTCTGTTGCGAGAATTCTCTGGAAGGGCCTAGGCCCTTCGTAGTTTGCGTGTTGATCATCGAGATCTTTGATGACCAGCAGAAGCTGTGCCTCGTGAACCTCGTGCGGCGGGTCGTTCTCGAAACGGTCCAGCCTCTCGGGGCGATCTCGCCCGACCGCTCCCGGCTCTATCTCCTCGCCGCGATCAAGCCTTTCAATCTGACGCTCAAGCATCAGAATACGGGCTTGGGTGCGTTCGAGTTGCTCGACAATGCGTTCACGGATTTCGGGTTGGCGTTCCTCTGAATCCTGCCCGGCTGCGCCTTGGATGGTCAGCATCAAGCCCGTAGTCAGAATCGTAAAGCCAACGAAGGGCCATGCTTTCATAGTGATTCTCCGAGATCACTCCACTCGATGTCGCTGGTAAAGTACGACTGCGCTGAATCGAGTTGAAGGTTGAGCAGGTCCAGGTCATCGCTTAGCGACTCATCAAATGCGAAGAGCTGATCCATCGTGTCGAGTGATGCAAGCCAGATGTCAGCGGTGATGGATTCTTCGCTGGCGGTCGAAGCGATTGTTTGCGTTTTCTGAGTCAGTGGCTGGGGCGGCGTTGGCCACCAGAAGAAGGCGAATGCGCCGACCCCTGCCGCCGTGATAAATGGAATCCACGCCGTGGACTTTTTCCGGCGGTGCCGATGCTGTTGCTCGTGCGAACCGAGGGCATCAGCAAGCCGTTGCTCGAAACCAGAATCTGGCTCGTTGCGATCGCTTCGTGCCAGCGACTCGAGTTCTGTGCTGAGTGCGTTGTTTTCGTGTGGTTCGTTCATGCTGTGTTCTCGTGTGCAGCAGCCGGGTTGAGCAATCTTCGGAGCTTGGCCAGTGCCCGGTGGTGTCTTGCGAGCAGTGTGCCGACGGGTTCGTCGAGCAGGTCTGCGATTCCTTTGAACTCGAGCCCGGCCTGATGCCGGAGCGCGATGATTTCCTGATCGGTTTGTGGCAGTTGCGATACCGCATCGCGGAGCCTGTCCATCTCTTCGTGTCCATCCCAAGTCTTGGCAGGTGCCGACGCAAGCGAGCCGGTTTCGTGTGTGTGCCCGGGTCGCCGAGTCGTTCTACGGATGTGGTCCCGGATGCGGTTGATGGCGATCCGAAAGAGCCACGGCTCAAACCTTCCCTTGGCTTGGTACCGACCGTCAGTCACATATTGGAACACGACAACAAACACAGCTTGGGTTATCTCCTCAGCCAAGTGCTGATCACCGAGGCGACTCTTGGCCAAGGCGTAGACCCGCCGAGAGTACAAGCCGATAAGCTCCGCCCACGCCTGTTCCTCGTTGGTCGATGCCCGGGCAACAATCGCCTCGATATCCTCAGCCCGCGCAGACAGCGGGGCCTTCTCGGTGCCAGCGTGTTGTGTCCCAAGTCCGTCTTGATTCACTGCCTGCACCCTCTACAAGGTTCAACGCTCCAGAACCCGCCGCATTGCCTTTGGCGGGAGAACTCCAAGCCCGATATCATCGACCCGTGGACGCAATCGCATACACAGTCATAGCCGAGACAGCATCCAAGGATGCCGCCGCTGCCTTTGAATCGTGGCTCGGTGGCGGGCATATCGCGGATGTGGTCAGCGCSGGGGCCGAATCGGGGCATTTGGTCGGTGTTGAAGACGATGGAAGCGGCATGAACCGCTTTGAGGTACGGTATATTTTTGGATCACAAGCCAAGTTCGATGCGTATGAAGCAGGCCCGGCCGCCCAGTTTCGCGCCCAAGGAATCGCTCTCTTTGGTCCAGAAAGCCGGTATCCGATCAAGTTTCGGCGAACGGTTGGCCGAGTGCTTGCGTATATCGCAGAAGCGTAGTCCCCTCCCGGGGTCCCCTAGGAGGGTTCAGGATTGGCAGAGCCGTCCGATGAGATCCTTGTAGCCCGATATGTCAAGGGTGACCGGTCTGTGCTGAGGGTGCTCATCGATCGCCACAAGCACGACATGCTCCGTTTTCTAACCCGCCTGACGGGCAGCCAGGACGCTGCTGAGGATGCGTTTCAGGACACATTCCTGCAGTTTCATCTCGCAGCCCACAAATTCGATACAAAGCGGCGATTTAAGCCGTGGATTTTCACGATCGCAGCGAACAAAGCCCGCGATGCCATGCGTAAGAAAGGAAGAAGGCCAGCTCTTGGTCTTTCGGCTCCTGTTGGCGGCAACGGTAACGGAGCACCAATCGAGTTCGTTGACTTAATGGAGATATCGGGGCCGCGCCCGGATGAAGCTCTCCAGGAACGAGAACAGCAGGAAATGGTGTCACAAGCAATGGACAGCCTCACCTACACCCTCCGCGAAGTGCTGCTGCTGGCCTACTTCCAGAAGCTCAGCTACGCACAGATCGCTGACGATCTCGACATCCCGCTGGGCACCGTCAAGAGCCGGCTCCACAGCGCGGTCGCGAGCTTTGCTAAACGCTACCAAGAACTCTATCTCGTACGCAATCCATCTGTTTCGACTCACGCCAGCGGGGAGGCACCAGAGTGAGCACCTCAGACCGTAAACCATCTCCGCACTTGTGTGAGAACGCCGAGCAGGCTCTTGATGCGCTAGTCGAGTCCGGGTGGGCCATCGAACGCATCCCAGCAGAACACCGAGACTGCGCCCACCAGTTGATGTCGATGCTCGACTCGGCGTGTGATACGGCGAGTGAATCAGATCCGAACAGGCTCGAATCTTTGATGCGAGAGGTGCTCGAGCGCCTCCCAACCGATACCAAGCTCCATGACGATTCTGCGGATGCACTCGACCTGTGGTGTCAGTCCGGGTACCAAGCGTCCGCTGTTCCAAAGTCACTCCGAGGTCAGGCAGAAACGCACGAGGGCTTTGCAAGGCTCATCTCGCTCGCGGTTGAGACGCAGGATGTTCAAGCGAGCGATGCGCTTGTGGACAGCACGATCTCTGCGATTCTCAACATGCAGGCCGCCGAGGTTCCAAGAGACTTCACATTCAACCTCAAATTCCGCATGATGGATCTGGCTTCGATCGCAGCGATCCTGCTGGTCGGTGTCTCGGTTGTCATGCCGATGATTTCTTCGATGCGCTACGAATCGATCCGCAAGCACAACGAGACCAACTTTGCGGTGTCTTCGGTCGGGTTCGGCTCGTACGCGATGGACCACACGGGCAGCCTGCCTGTGTACACCCCGAGCGGCGAACTGATCTCCGAGGCGTTGTCTCCATCTTTGCGGTGGTGGATGGTTGGGCTCGACCCGACCCAGTCAAACTCTGCCAATCTCTTTACGCTGGTTCGGTTCGGGTACGCCTCGCTTGATTCTCTGACCAGCCCCGGCAATCTGAACGCGGGCTTTCCAGTTGCCGAGGGTGCGGTCGATTGGGACAACTTTGAGCAGGTTTCGTACAGCTTCCGTGTGAAAAAGAGAGGCGCCAACCGGGCCAATTGGGCTACCCGAGGCAAAGTGGTCATGGCCGACCGTTCGCCGGTGACGCTCAAGGCTTTCAAGCGTCTCCCGATCGATCCGTTCGAGAACTCCCCGAATCATGCGGGGAGGGGGCAACATGTGCTTCACGGCGACGGCTCGGTTGAATGGCTCAACACGCCTTGGCTCGCCCGGAACGATCACATCTTCCTGCCTGAGTTCATCGAAGTGCTTATCAACCCATCAGTTGAGAAGTCCGGCATGATGCCGATCCGTGGGCTTGAGCGCCCAAGATCATCAATCGATGCTTTCGTTGGCCCCTAGGGCGTTGTCAGGGGCATTTGGGGGGCCTACGCTCACCTCTGCCGACAGGCGCTGCGGGATCGGCCCGCTGTCAGTTATTTTGAGGTGAGAGTCAATGCCGAAGAACAAGATCCATAAGGGCCTTCTCAAGCGTGTTCGGATTTCCAAAACAGGAAAGATCCGTCACCGCTCGGCCTTTCATAAGCATCTCAGCTCACACAAATCAGGCAAGCGTCTGCGCCAGCTCCGCAAAGACCGCTTCGCAGCCAACCCCGAAGCCAAGCGCTTTGAGAAGCTGCTCTACCGCCGCCTGCGTGGACGCACCCAGCCACGCGCCTCGATTCGTGTGAGTCCCTCGCCCGAGGTTCGCCGCGAAGCGCAGAAGGCAAAGGCCGCTGCTGCCAAGGCTGCGAAGGCCGCAAGCTAAACAACCGTTACGATCAGTCAGTCATCGTCCGTCGGGAAACGAAAGCCGATCGCCAGATCGCTCCGCACGGGTATGAAAAGGAAGAGTTACTATGCCACGCGCCACCAACGGCCCCGCACGCAACAAAGCACGCAAGCGCATCCTCAAGCAAGCCAAAGGCTACTACGGTGCCCGCTCGCGTCACCGCAAGCTCGCCAAGCAGCAGGTCATCCGCTCGGGTGTGTTCGCCTACCGGGATCGCCGAACCTTCAAGCGTGAGATGCGGTCACTGWGGATCACTCGTATCTCTGCTGCATGCAAAATGCGTGGCACACGCTACAGCGAGTTCGTCAACGGCCTGAAGCTCGCAGGCATCCTGCTCAACCGCAAGATGCTCAGCCAGGTTGCTATCGAAGAGCCAGCAGCGTTTGACCAGCTCGTCGAGATCGCGATGAAGGCCTCGCAAGCCACCCCATCAAAGTCAGCCTGAGCGGGAACCAACACAAACTGATAGGCTAAGCCATGATCGGTGGATGGTGGGTCTCCAATTTACTTGGTCAAAGCAACGGCACGGTCATGCTCGCATCGTGGGTTGTGCTCGTGATTGGTTCGATCGTTCTGCACGAACTCGCGCACGGCTGGGCAGCCATTTTCAAGGGCGATCGCACGCCGATTGAGCTTGGGCACATGACTTGGAATCCACTGGTTCACATGGGCCAGACAAGCCTCATCCTTTTTGCAGTGTTCGGCTTTGCCTTTGGCGCGATGCCCGTTTCACCGAGCCGTCTCCGTGGCCGGTATGCCGAGGCCTTCGTCGCAGCCGCCGGCCCCGCGATGAACGCTCTGCTCGCGTTGGTTTGCATCGTGCTCGGCGGCGTGGTCGTGGRKCNKYTCMMRRCRGMYSRGCKMRYYRCYGKCMWCSWMCCTGACGATCTTCTTCAGCTTCGGTGTGGCGCTCAACGTGGCGCTCATGCTCTTTAATCTCCTGCCGATCATGCCGCTGGACGGGGGCCGGATTCTGGGAAATGTCTCGCGTGACTACGCCCGCCTGTGGGAAAGTGAGAACGCGCAATGGGTTGCGTTTGGGCTGTTCATCGTCGCGTTCATGTTTGGCGGCAGATATGTATTGCCGATGGGCTTTCGAGTTGCGAGCGAGGGCATGGGGTTCGTTGCCGGATTGTTCTAATTCAGTGTTAATTCGCAGCAAAGGCGCATCGGCAGAGCTTGTAGAGCACGCGGGCCCCGATGTTGGCGTCCCAATCGTTTCCGTCCGGTGATGGCGAGACCTCAACCAGATCAAATCCAACGACCCGCTTGCCGCTTTCGGCGACGACTTGCAGTAGCAACGCCGCTTGGTTGAAGCTCAGCCCGCCGGGGACAGGTGTGCCGGTGCTTGGGCAGAGCGATGGATCGAGGCCGTCGATATCGAAGGTGATGTAAATGTCGTCCGGCAGTCGGGCGACGGTTTCTTCCCAGATCGACCGGATCGATTCGCCGGCATCGGTTCTTGCAAAGAGTTCGTCATCACATAGAACATGGATTCTGCCGCCGGAGTTCTGGGCGATATCGCGTTCTTCTGTGCAGTAGTCGCGGACACCGACTTGGACAAGCCGCGTCACCTGCGGGCATGTGTCAACGATGTTGCGCATGACCGAAGCGTGCGAATAGGTGTACCCCTCGTACGCAAGGCGCAGGTCCATGTGAGCATCGAACTGGAGCACACCGATGTTCCCGGCATGGGCAGCGCACGCCTCGATCGCACCCTGTGAAACACTGTGTTCGCCGCCAAGAATCGCAGGGATCTGGCTGCGTTGCAGAAGCTCGGCCACCCGGCTATTCGTGTTGGCACGAATCTCGGCACCGATTGAATTCATCTCGGCGGCTGGGTTGAACGGGATCTCTTGATCGACAAACACACCAAACGCGTCGGTGGTATCGGGAAACCGAGGATCTTCGTAGTCGAGTTGCTCGTAGGCCTGCATGATCGCAGCCGGGCCCAGGCGGGTCCCTTTGCGGTAGGACGCTGTGCCGTCGTAGCACACGGGGATGACGACGATCGATGCGTCATTCCGCGTGCATGTTGTCTCAAAGATCGCTCGATCGAACACGCCGCGGCTCACTCGCTGGGCCAGGGCTGACCGATCCAGTTCTCAAAGTTTGCCACCTGAAATTCGGTTGGCGCTTCGACGAACTCGATGTCGTAGCTCTGGCTGACTTTGCCGGTGACCCAGGTGGGGCCGCTCGTCAAGGTCCCATTATTAGATCCCTTGGAATCGCCAGCAGTTGTGCCGGTGTTTTCATCCATTTTGTAATAACTTACAAGATTGTTTACCAAAGTGTTACTGGTATCTGGACTGAAAGGTAACGTATACCCATCCCCATCAGCATCGG
>NVSP01000013.1 GCA_002732755.1 Phycisphaera sp. | reverse complement strand
ACTTCCCGCCCGAATCTCGCCACGGCTTACCCTCGTTCACGGACCTGCTCCAGGGCATCTCGCAGGCATGGAACGACGAACGCCGTACCGACATCATGGCCCAAGCCAACACACTCGCCGAGGCTGTCGAGAAGCAACTCGCCCAGCGCGATGCACCGGTCGTCGTCGGCGATGAAGAGATCATGAACGCCGTATCGCAACTCTTGCGGATCTACGATCAGCAGTGGGGCGGTTTCGGCGGCGCTCCAAAGTTTCCGCAACCAACATACATCGAGTTCCTGCTCACCGTTCGAGACTCTGCGGATGAGCAAACAGTCCAAGCCATCGACCAAGCGGTGCGCACAACACTCGACAAAATGCTCATCGGCGGCATCCGCGACCATGTCGGCGGCGGGTTCCACCGCTACAGCGTCGACAACGAATGGACCGTGCCACACTTCGAGAAAATGCTATACGACCAGGGGCAGTTGCTGTCCGTGTACGCCAAAGCGGCGGCGGTCTACGAGGACGATGAGTACATACGCACCGCGATCGAGATCGCCGACTATGTGCTCAGGGAGATGACCGACACATCAGGCGCATTCTGGAGCGCGCAAGACGCGGAGGTTGACGGCAAAGAAGGCCTCAACTACCTCTGGCTCGAATCAGAGATCAAAGCAGTACTTGATGACGACGATGCAACGTTTGCGCTCGATGTTTACAGCGTCGCCGCTGGCACAAACTTCCAAGACCCGCACCATCCTGAAGAACCAGCGCGAAATGTCCTGCGCATGGCAGACCGCCCCGAGCAGATCGCCGACCGACTCAACATGACCGTCGACGAGTTGCACACAAGGCTCGATGCGATCAACGCCAAGCTCAAAGCCGAACGCGACACCCGCAAGCAGCCAAGGCTCGACGACAAGGTGCTGACCGCATGGAACGGCATCATGATTAAGGGGCTGGCGACGCTGGGYMGMGTYACSGGYGAWGARAAATACACMCAMGCCGCSGTCCGCGCCGCYGAGRCWRTCCRWGCGAYRATGCGTRATRAWTCGGGCARRCTCCTGCGTACATCACGCAACGGYCARGCMAAAACACCCGCGTTYTTYGARGACTACGCRTGGCTYGCAKCMGGYKYKATSGARYTACAYCAWGCCAMCRRSGAYCMSAWRTGGCTWGYRTTYGCMGMMGAMTTGRCRMKSAYYGCSGACAGCATCTTYGGCGAYCCAGACACCGGCGGYTTCTTCGACACCGCWGCCAACCAAACCGACCTCTTTGTGCGTGGCCAATCGATTTACGACGGCGCAGTTCCCAGYGCCACRAGTGTGTATCTCAATGTTCTTGTCGATCTTGCTGAGYTCACCGACYTGCCGTTCTTCGACGAGCGAGCGGTGCAAGGTATCGTTGCCACCAGCGGAGCGATCAACCGCTCGCCCGTCGGGCACATCAACTCGGCGACCGCGCTCTACCGGGCGATCGCCGCGGATCTGCCGCTCGATGCCGCGTTCGCCGATGCCAAGGCGAAAGAAACAAAGGGGGAGCCTGCACAACCCGAGGGTTTCCAAGCCGTCGGGGTGTTCGCCGATGCCGAGCGCATTTCACTCAAGACCGGCGAAATCGAAACCTTCCGCATCAAACTGCAGATCGCCGAGGGCTACCACATCGTCGCAGCCGACGCCGGGCCAAACGCCGAGGCTTTGCTCGAACCATTGCGTGTTTCGATTGTCGGCGGCACAGGAGTCGTCGCGTTTGCCGACTAYCCAGCGGGCAAGCCCTACCGAACCGAAGGCATCGAAGGCGAARTCCTTGTCCACTCAGGCGAGGTTGAGTTTGATATCGTCCTTGAATCAAAGGGTGAACGCTCGGGTCGGCCGATTGTCATTGTCAGTTTCCAGGCGTGCACCGACACCGAGTGTCTCTTGCCGCAGACCGTCGAACTTGATGTGGCGATCGACTACGCCGATTGACTAGAGGTCGTCTGATTTCATAATTTCACGGAGTACAGCGGTTGCAAAGGTGCCGGGTGGCAGATCAAAAGCCAATCGCACATGCCCGCCGTGCTCGTCGATTCCGCCCTCAACTTGGCAGTCTGTGATTGCAACTCGCAGCGGCCGCCGCACGCCGGGCACAAGCTTGGCGTGGTGACTGTTTGCAAAGTCGTCGAGCGTCAACTCAAACTTCGCTAACGCTAAGAGTTCCGTCTCGTCAGTCGTGCCCGCTGCGCGCGACATCTTGGCGCCCCACATCGGTCCACTCGGGCTGATCGCAAGCGATGCCAATCGTTCACTAGTATCAGCGTGTGCAAGCACATCCGCATCAACCGCAAACACCGACCCGCTGTCGTGCTTCCACGCAAGATCGCCCTCGGTAAGTGAGCCGAGCGCGCCGTCGGCAATCCGGCGATCAAGCACCTCGTTGAATAATGCCGATTGCAATGAATTCAGAAACARCCGCCGCCGACTGATGCCGAATTTCTTTCGAGATTCGCCGAGCAAGAGCGCCTTTCCCAGCACATGGTTGTCGCCCCGGTTTCCAAACCGTTGTGGCCCGAACCGATTGGGAACGCCCTGCGTTTCAAGCTGTTTGACAACCGCGAGCGCCGCCGGTGCGATGGTCATCTCAACGCCGCGCACCTTGATGCTGAACCGGTTGCCCGCAAGGTGCCCCATCCGCAGTTTGTTGGTGTGCATGTCAACCCACAAGACACCCATCGACGGGTGCTCGAGCATCGGAAAGCTCTCAACAGTTTTGCCGGGCGTGTGGACGCTGACGAGCTGCCGCGTTACCGCGTGCGCATCTTTCTGGCCCGCGACACCGACATCGCGGTCGCGCACGCCGAAGTGCTTTGCGACGATCTCGACCATCTCGGGCGTGCCGATACCGGTTTTCTCGATGAACAGATAGCAGTGCTCGCCTTCGCCTACGGGCTGGTAGAGCGGCTGCTCTTCCACGATAAAGTCCTCGGGGCGTTCTTTGATGACGCCGCCGATGCCCGGGAGTTCGCTGGTCAGGTAGACGGTGTCGGTCGTGTTCAAATATCTTCTCGTGTCGCCGCCGCGATGACATCCTCGGCAACATAAATTGGTGTGTCTGCGGTGATCCCGATCGCGATCGCATCGCTGGGTCTGCTGTCAATCGTTAGGAGTTCGCCACTCGCTGTTCGGATCGCGAGTTCCGCAAAGAATGTGTGCTCGTCGAGATGCGTGATGGAGATTCGTTCGAGTTCGCCGCCCATGCTGTGAATAATCGATGCGAGCAGGTCGTGTGTCTGGGGTCGATCGATCTCGACACCTTTGAGTCGGCGGTCGATCGCCAGCGCTTCCGGCAAACCGATGACGATCGGGAACGAACGCGGCTCATCGGTCAGTTCCTGCCCAGGCTCAGCGACCTCGCGCAGCTCGATGAGCTGGCAGTCCGACAGCTCTCTGATCAGGATTCGAGACAACTCCATCCGAACGGCCATGACTCATCGCTCCGTTGTCCGGCACCATGCCGGGGTACCCGATCGTGCAGCGCCTAAACCCAAGAGTCAACCCTGCGACGCATGATCGCTGCCCGGCGTGTATTGTTCTTGCAGCAATGGCCCCAAAGCTCCGCACAACACTGCCCGAACCCCGGCTCGAGATGCTCCCGCTCCTGGATGTCGTCTTCCTGCTGCTGACATTCTTTGCCTTTGCGCTCATGGTGATGGTCCGGGCAGACACCGTTGATGTTCAACTCCCGATCATCGACCCGACCGGCACCGCCCGGGCCGGCTCGCCGCCGATCATCGTTTCGCTGACGAACGACGGCCGGTTTGCGCTCAACGGCGACTTCCTCGACGAAGCAGCACTCCCAGAAGCGGTCAACGAAGCCATCGCCAACAGCCCCGATTCCCCCGTCGTTCTCGAGATCGATGTCGAGTCCGCCAGCGGCAAGCTCATCGAACTCGTCCAGCAACTGCGAAAAGCGGGCGTGGAAAAATTCAGCATCCTCGGTAGCGGTCGCGAAACCCCGCTGCCAGCCCAGTAGCTAGTCGGTGCGTTCGTACTTGACAACATACTGGTCGTAGTAGTCGTACTCTTCGGTGCCAAAGTCGTAGAAATCGCGTGCCCAGATCGCGGATTTGACTGCTTCGTCTTGGATTCCCGCCGCAAACTGCGCCTTGGCCAAGATCAGAATCGTGTCCGGGTCGTTGCTGGACCTGCTCACGACAAGCGATGCCGCCGTGACCGCGGCTTCGCGCCCGATCTCTCCCGGATCAAGGTCACCCGAGAACAGATTGGCAAGGCGGATCAGCGTGTCATCGTCATCGAAGTACGGCCCATCGAGCATCTTGACAAAGAACTCTGACGCTTCGGCGGGCTTGTTCCGCTCGGCGAGCAGCACCTCTGCCTTGCGGATGGCCAGGCCCTTGTTGCCCTCTGGATCTATTTCTACAATCTGGTCAATCAGAACCAACGCCTCGTCGACCTTGCCCTCGCCCCAGAGCGAGCCCATCTGGCTTGTCAGCTCTTTTAGCCGCTCATGCTGCTGTTTGACCTGCCGGGCTGTTTCGATCTCGCTGCGCGCGCTTTCGAGTTCGCTTGCGTAGTCAAACGAGCCGTCGAAGACCTCGCGTAGCACGCGATCGATCACAGGCTCGCCAAACTCTCCCTCGGGCGTCAGCGGGTTGCCGATCCAAACGACCGTGCCTTCTTCATCAACAACAAAGCTCGTCGGGATGGTTGTCCGCCCCGAGGCATCGAGCCAAGTTTCGCTGGTTGCGCCGTCGTCGAGCGCAACATCAAAGCCGATGTCCTCTGCTCGCCGATCAAGAAACCGCTCGACCTGATCCTCAGCCCCGGAGCCTTTGTCGATACTGACCGCAATGATGCGCAGCCCTTGGTCCGCGTACTTCGCCTGCAACTCGCTCAGGTGAGGCATCGCCTGCACACACGGCGCACACCATGTCGCCCACAGATCAACAACATGCACACGCCCGAGTTCGAGCTGTTCTGTCGGCTCGCCCCGGTACCACCGCGAGGCMGAGATCWYCGGTGCCGGGTCACCAACCAAGAGCATGCCCGGCTCAAACGGTTCTCGGGGCGCTGTTGCATCGGCGGGTGCGGTCTGGCTTTCTGTGTCTGAGGGTGTCGATGCCGGCGGCGTAGACACGGGCGGGGCGGCTTTCTTTGACGCAAGGACAACACCAAACGCCACCACGCACCCAACGCCGATCACCCCGATCGCAATCTTCGCCACCGGCAGTCCTGATTGTCCCATACGAAACGCCTCCACAGACTCGATCCGCAAGACATGCTACCGTTATTGCATGGCTGATGTTCGGTCATCCCGGAAGCCGCTGCTTATCTGCTTGGCGGCCAGCGTCTTTGTCCACGCGGGCATTGTCCTGACGCTGGCAAGCCCGGACTCCTTCCTCGCTTCCGTTTTTCAACAGAACCATGAAACCGACCCCGATTCGGTCCGCCTTGGCATCGAAGACGGCGCGACGGTTTCGATCGCGTGGATCGGGTTCACCGAATCGACACCCCACGCCGCGGTCAAGGCAGAAACCCTCCAGCCCGAGCTTTCGGTGGATGCGATCGCTGCCAGCGCCCGGGCAGCCGACCAAGCGATTCGGCAGGTCACCAGCGCCGCGGTACAGGCGAGCGAGTCGCTGCTCGAACGCTTGAGTGATGCAGCCGAGATGGTTGCCACGATGCAGCGGCTCAGCGAGCGGACCGAGCAAGCCGAGAAAGCCGTCCAAGCAGAAAACCCAAACGAAGCCAATCAGCAGGCTAAATCAACACCCATCCCGCCCGCCGACCAAGCCATCAAAGACGACCGTGAATCCGATGCCACCTCGCCCGTTGTGCAGGTCAAGACCAGAGACCTCGGCAAAGTTCTCGCCCGGCAGGGCCTGCGCATCCAAACCTTCCGTCCGAAGTTTGACGCGACCACCAAGATGCACGAGCTGCGAGTGCGCCAAGGAAGCGTGACCGCGGTCATCGAGTTCGCAAAGGACGGCTCGGTCCTCGCTGCATCCATCAAACCCGGCACAGAGTCAGGATTTGCAACCATCGACGAGCCGATACTCGATAGTGTGTACCGCTGGCGGGCCTCGGGGAAGGATCTCGAAGTGCTCCCCGACAGCCCCGGAGCAGGCTTGACCGTCGAGATCCAGATTCTGTTCTGACCCAGCCCTTGTTGGAGTTGACCATGCCATACCTAGCCGCGATCGGGGTGCTCTGGCTGGTGGCAGCGATGCCCCAGCCAGAGCTGCGACCGGTCGAAGAGGGCTTCGAGGATGTTTCGCCCTTGGCATCGCCGAGCCGGATCGAGCCAAAGGATTTCCGCAAACCGACGGGTTTMGAGAAGGTGTACAAGATCACAACCCCATCGGGCAAAACCGCGTTCGTCCGCATCGACAACGGCTTGGTCGCCATCTTCAACAGATCCGACTACATCGCAGGCACAGACATCGCCCACATCCCGCCCAACACTCGCTTTCTCATCGGCACCCAGAACCTGACGCTCCGGCAAACGACCGACACATACACAAACACACCCGCAGCGGGCCGGGTCAATGCTCGGCCCTCGACCCGTGTGTCAAATCGAGTCCCAAACGCTCGCCGGGAAACCCAGCAATGGTCAAACCAGCCGCCACCGGATGCCGCGATCGAAAGCTCGGCACCGGAAACTCCAGATGTGACCGTCACCGGCCCATCCTCGATTACCACCAACGAACTCTACCGCAGGCTCCGGATCACCCAGCTTCTCCAGAGCGCAATCTCAAAAGACTGAAACGCCAGCGCCCCGAATCCGTACTACACCTTCGTATCGGTACCACTAACTTGGCCGCTTGGCCGCCGGGGATTTTACAATGAAGAAGACGCTTGCTGCCCTATCGCTCGCCGCCCTGACCGTGCTCCCGCTCTCGGGCTGCATCCGGGGCCAGTCCTATTCATCGCTCTCGGGCGACTACATCGGGTCTGGCACATACAACCGGATCAAGATCGGAAAGACCACCGAAGCCTGGGTCCTGGCGGCTCTTGGTGAGCCTACTCGCCGATCCGATCTCGACGGCGGCCAGCTCTGGGCGTACGAGTACGAACGCACCGAACGAAGCAAAGGCTCGGTCCTGCTCATCATCGGCGGCTCAAGCTCGGAAGAATCTTCGGGCGGCACCTACATCGAAATCAAAGACGGCATCGTCGCCGACGCTTGGCGCGACTAAGCCCCAAGCCGGTCAACTGCCAGCCCCGTGCCACTGACCTGTCCGCGGGTCAGTGCTCTTGCCCGTTTTCGATAAAGAAAACACTGACCCGCGGACAGGTCAGTGGCACGAAATGCAGGAGTTCCAAATACTACTACTTAACTACCAGCCGGGCGGTTGTTGCCTGAATCCGGATCCGAGATTGAGTTTCGCATCGAAGTGTCGGCCTCGATGTTGCGCAATCTCTGGTAGTCCATGATCCCAAAGTTCCCGTTGCGGAACGCCTCGGCCATCGCCTTTGGGATCTCCGCCTCGGCGAGCACAACCAGCGCGCGGTTCTTCTCGATCTCGGCTTTGAACTCCTGCTCTTGGGCGATCGCCATAGCCCGGCGTTTTTCTGCCAGCGCCTGAAAGACCTTCGTGTCCGCCTCGGCTTGGTCTTGCTGCAGCTTGGCACCGATGTTTGTGCCAACATCAATGTCTGCGATATCAATCGAGAGGATCTCGTACGCCGTGCCCGAATCAAGGCCGCGAGCCATCACGGTCTTGGAGATTTCATCCGGGTTCTCAAGCACTTTTTTGTGCGACTCAGCGGAACCGATCGACGACACAATGCCCTCGCCCACACGCGCAACAATGGTTTCTTCGGTTGCACCGCCAACGAGTTGCGAGAGGTTTGTCCGCACGGTGACCCGTGCGCGGGCCTTAAGCTGGATGCCATCGCGGGCAACCGCATCAATCGTGGACCGACCAAGCGAGGGGTTTGGGCAATCGATGACCTTGGGGTTCACGCTTGTGTTGACCGCTTCGAGGATGTCTCGCCCCGCAAGGTCGATCGCGCACGCCGTATCCCAGTCGAGCTCGATCTTGGCCTTCTTGGCTGCGATGAGCGAACTGACAACGGTCTTGACCCGGCCACCTGAAAGCAGATGCTCCTCAAGCTGAGCGGTCGTGATGGGAAGGCCAGCCTGCACCGCGCGAATCCGGTTGAGTACGATGATTCGCGGATCGATTTTCCGGAAACGCATGCGGACCAGGTCGAGCGGGCTGACCGAGGCGTTAGACATATATGCCTGTACAAACAGCGAGATGTACTGAGCCAGCACAAGCGCGATGATCAGCAGGAAAAGCCCGACGATGCCGAGGACGACATAGACCCATATGTCTGTCCCGCCACCAGCAGCCCCGGCCTGCGCCAAAGCCGTCTGTGCCGAGAGAACCGCTGCGAGAACGAGTGTTGTTTGAATAAGGCCTGTACGCATGGGGTCGCGTTCCTTCGTATTAGATTCGAGTCCAAGTCTGCTTGAGTATACGCCGAACAAAGCCGTTAGCCGGCGATGGGTTCTATACGGGCCGAACTTTGATCTGGGCGTTGACGATATGGGTCACCCGCACCCGCTGGCCAGCCTCGATCGCCACCCCCTCGGCCAGCGCTTGCCTGGTCTGGCCCGCGATCAGGATCGACCCGACCGGCCGCAACGGCGACCTCGCCACGCCCTCCATGCCGAYCAGCGCCTCGAGCTCATCGTGCTCGTCTCGTTCCCGGTCGGCCCGCTTGGCGAGTTCTTCCTCAGAGACGATCCCCATCATCTTCTGACCGATCGAGGTGTTGGGCAGGACCTTCATCCACACCACAAACGCGCTCGGGAACACGATCACCAGCATCAGCGAACCCGATACACCCCAGAGCGAGCCGCCTTCTTTCATCAGGAACAGGCACACGACCCCAGCAAGCCCGACGATCGCCGCGGTCGTCGCGATCACGCCGCCCGAGGGCACGAAAATCTCGACAAACAAGAGCAGCACCGAAGCCGCGAGCAGCCCCAAACCCCAGACAAGCATCGGATCCATCAGGCGCTTTCCCCCTCATCATCGATCGGCTCGACCACGACCTGCCAGCTCTCAGCACGCACAACCCGCACCGGCGTTCCGGCATCGACCAACCCGTATCCAGAGAGCGCATCATAGAGAACGCCATCAATCTCGACCTTACCAGAGGGGCGCAGCACCGTGTGCGCTGCGCCGGTCGATCCAACAAGCAGCCCAAGATCGGTGCTCGAACCCATCGCCTCGACGAACCCAATTTCGGAGCCGTCCGATTCGTAGGACAACGGCGGCACAAGACGATTAAGAATCGGAAGAGAACCGAAATATTTTCCGACCGCGAACATCCCGCCGCCCGCAGTCACCATCGCAAGGAGCACCATCACCGCCGATCGCGTCAGGTCCGCCTGCCCCGCGGGCGAACTCGGGAACACGCTCCCCGATGCGCCAACAAACGCCATCACAAGACCACCAAACAGCACCACAAGCCCCGATATACCAAAGACACCAAAGCCCGGCACCACGAAAATCTCAACCAGAATCAAGACGATCCCTGACATAATCGCGATCAATTCCCACCAGCCGGCTAAGCCCAGCATCCACGCCGGCGCCATCACAAGCAGCAGAGCGCCAACCGCGACAAGGCCCGGCACAAACAGCCCCGGACTCACCATCTCAATAAACAGAGCAAGCAAGAACACCGCGATCAGCAGCATCCGAACCCACATGTTCGAGAGCACCTTGACGATCCGCTCTGAAACCGTCGGCTTGATCCGCACAACTTCCGTTGCGCCAAAGAACGCGAGCAGCTCTTCGTCCGTGTTGATCGTCCCAGCGCCAAAGCCGTAGTCCAGAAGCTCCTGCTTGCTCATGACGATCGGCCCGCTGCCGTTGGTCAGGTAGCGAACCACGCGCCATTTCCCGGTGTCCGCAGCGGTCAGCACCGGACGAGCCGAGACCGCCGCGAGCATGTCAAGGTCCGGCGCCGATGCAGCGGAGCTCTCTCCCGAGAGCGCTGGCGACAAGTCTTGGAGCGCCGGTGTCGCGGGCCGAAACTCAGTGTCGCTCTGCGGAACAACCGGTGGTTTATTCAGATTTTGCCCGGGAATCAGCCCAGAGATCCCCTCGGTCGAAGCCCCAACAATCGCTGGCAACCCCCGCGGCGGCTCTGTGCCCGGGAACAAGACCCGGAACTCGGATTCGTTCACCGCAAGCCTGCGCGGCTCGCCGCTCTCGGGCGCTATTTCTTCGATCCACCACAGCTCGACCTTATCGATCACGATCGCTTGAACCACAAACTCGTCCCAGCCCCGTATCCGCGCCGAGTCCACGACCTCCGCCAGCACCGGCGGCACCTGCTTCGTGCGAAGCTCGCCGTGCGTCGCCACATCGACCCCGGTGAGGCTAATCCTGATCGGCAGCGCATCGCCCATCTTCGCCTCGTTCGCCATGACGATCTCTCGGCACGCCAGCGCGATGATCGCGCCCCCGCTGTACGCCTGCGGGTTGATCCAAGCCACGGTGTTTGGGACGCTCGAAGCCTTGATCGCTGCGCAGATCTCAAGGACCGCCGGCACCTCGCCGCCGGGTGTGTTGATATCGAAAACGAGCGCCTGTGCCCCGCCAGCGATCGCAAGCTCCATCCGCCGTTTGACGCTGTACGCGGTGATCCGGTCGATCGGTTCGTGGATGGGGATGATCGCGACCCGGTCGGCCTGCCGATGCGCCGAAACCGCCACTGGGGCATCTTGAGCCCAGGCCAGAAAGCACGCTGACCCCAGTGCAAGCATGAGCACCCAGAGTGCGAGCCTCACCCACACCGATAGCCGCTCAGTTCTTAGAGCTGTTTGCATCATGCCAGAAGTATACGAGTTTTTGAGCGCATGTTTTTAGATCAGCCCCGAGAGGTCTGCGCGGGGGCCGCTGGGTGGGTCGAACTGTTCCTCGACCTGCCATGTCATTTCATCGCCCGTGCAGTCCACATGCACCGCAAAGAAGCCCGGCCTGCCGCCCGGCCCGGTCGCCTCGTGCCGACGAACCAACGGCCAGATGACTTTCCTGTCCGTTTCAGGCAGCGGCAACGAATCCAACTCACTCGGATCGTGCCATTCGAGCCGACCCTCGTCCATGTCGTGGGGTTCAAGCTCCACCGTGCCCAGCACTCGGTAGTAAAACAACAGCCAGTGCCCCTTGCCCTCGAAGGCTTGCTCTGAGATCAGCCCCATCAGGTGCAGCCGGGAGATCGGGATGTCAAGCCCGGCTTCTTCTGCGATCTCTCTTTGGGCGCACTGCGCGGGCGATTCACCCAGCGCCATTTCGAGCTTGCCGCCGATGGGCGAGCACAGCCCCTTGTTTGGAGATTTGAGCCGATGCAAGAGCAAGATGCGCCCCWTGTCGTCTCGGAGATCGCAGAGCGTGGCCAGTTTGTACGGTAGAGATGGGGGGTGCATTGTCGGTAGCGTATGCAGAGCCTGTCGGTTGTGCATAAACCTTGGGGCGTGGCGTGATTGCTGGGCGCAGGCCGATACTCTGTGACCGTGCCAAACACTCCACTGAACATCGGGTTTGATTCGCTCGCCGCCGCCAACGGCTCCTGCTACATGATCGGGATCGGTGGCTGCGGCATGTCCGGACTCGCCCGCCTCTTGCATGCCCACGGCGTTGAGATCGCCGGCACAGATTCCACCGCAAGCCCAACCACGGATGCCCTCGGCGAAGATGGCCTCTGCGTCGCCGTCGGTGAAGCGCCAAGCGTCCTTCCCGCAAACTGCGGCTCGGTCGTTGCATCCGCAGCCGTCCCGCCATCGCACCCGCTCATGCTCGAAGCCGACAAACGCGGCGTGCCCGTCTTCACCTATGCCGAGGCACTCGGGCAGATGATGCGGTCCATGACCGGCGTCGCCCTAGCGGGCACCCACGGCAAGAGCACGACCACCGCGATGCTCTCGGCGGCGCTCATCGAAGCGGGCCTCGACCCAACCGTGATCGTCGGCGCGAGCTGTCCGCACCTCCGCGACAGCAAGGGCAACGCGACCGGGTTCAAGCTCGGCTCCAACCTGATCCCGCAAGGCCCGCTCAAGGGCCAGCCGGGCATGTTGCTCGCTGAGGCGTGCGAGTTCAACCGCAGCTTCCACAAACTCGCCCCGCGCATCGCCTGCATCGGTTCGGTCGAAGCGGACCACCTCGATATCTACGGCTCGATCGACGCGGTCGTCCATGCGTTCCACGAGTTTGCAAAGCTCATCCCGCCCGCCTCCGACAGACCGGGCCTTGGCGGCAAGCTCATCATCGGCCACGACAACGCGCACCGCCGCGATGTCACCAGCGGCATCGATTGCGAGGTCGAAACCATCGGCTTTAACCCCGCTGCGGATTGGTCGATTTCGTTCGATCCAGAATCCAGCCGGGTCAAGCTCAAACACAAGGGCAAGAAGGCAGCCGAGTACACATGTCCCATGCCGGGTGACCACTCGGCGCTCAATTCCGCGATGGCTTTTGCGCTCGCTGATTCTCTGGGCGCAGACCGTGAATCCATCGTCCGCGCATTCAAAGCGTTCAAGGGCATCGGTCGCCGGCTCGAACTCATCGGCGATCGCCCAATGCCCGAAGGCGGCACGGTCCGCGTCTACGACGACTACGGCCACCACCCGACCGAAGTCGAGATGACCCTCCGCGCCCTGCGCCAACACGAGCGGCCACAAGACAAAGGCGGCAGGCTCGTCTGCGTCTTCCAGCCTCACCAGCACTCACGCACACGCTTCTTGCTCGACGACTTCGCCGCCGCGTTTGGGCAGGCGGATGTTGTCATCGTGCCAAACATCTACTTCGTGCGAGATTCAGAAGCTGAAAAGCACAAAGTCTCTGCGGGAGATCTTGTTGACCGCCTGCGTTCACGCGGCACACGCGCGATGCACATCTATCCGTTCGATGCCATCGTCGAGCAGGTCGAAGAAACATGCCGAGCGGGTGACCTCTTGGTCGTCATGGGCGCGGGCCCGGTCTGGACCATCGCCCGCTCGTTCATGGAACGCGCACCAAGCCCGACGACCAAAGCTGCTTCGCACGCGGTGGGGGCGAAATGACCCTGCATGCCACACTCCCCCAGATCSAGCGCAACGCGCCGATCCCCACATGGTTTGGCGTCGGCGGCTGCGCAGACCGGCTGGCAAGGCCCGCGTCGATCGAAGAACTCTGTGCTTGCGTGGCCGCCGAACCAGAACTTCGGATCTTGGGCGATGGGGCCAACCTGCTCGTCGATGACGACGGCGTGGGCGAACTCGTCGTCAAGCTCGATCATCCGAGTTTCAGATATATCGAGATCAATGAATCAACCGGCCTCGTCCGTGCCGGCGGCGGGGCGGATTTCTCAAAGCTCATCCACGCTTGCATTCGCGCCGGGCTGACGGGCGTTGAGGGCCTGATCGGTGTGCCGGCAACACTGGGCGGCGCAGCGTTCATGAACGCCGGCGGCGCGTACGSCCAGATGGCGGATGTCGTCCACGCGATCCATGCTGTCAACGCATCGGGCGAACCCGTTGTCATCCCCCGAAAAAACATCAGCTACGCCTACCGCACGAGTGGGCTGTTCGATYTSGTWATCACCGAGGTCCAGTTGCAACTGACGCCGGGTGACCCCGAGGCCGCGCGCAACAGGCTCAAAGAGGTGATGGCAAAGAAGAAAGAGACCCAGCCCCTGGCAGCCAAAACCTGCGGCTGCGTCTTTCGCAACCCGATCCTCCGCGCTGACATTGATGATGTCGGCAGCGCCCACGAACGCGTCAGCGCCGGGTTGCTCATCGATCTTGCGGGTGGCAAAGGATTGGCCGCCGGCCCGTGTGCTGTGAGCACAACGCACGCCAACTTCATCGAAACAGCCGAGACCGCCAAGGCGTCCGACATTCTTCGTCTCATCGAGAACATTCAGAAGYTGGTCCATGACCGCTTCGAGGTCGAACTCGAGACGGAGGTCGTCGTCTGGAGACGCTCGTGAGCCGCAAGATCGCGGTTCTTGGTGGCGGGCCRGATGCCGAGCGCGAKGTCTCGATCGAATCRAGCACCGCGGTCACCAAGGCYCTACAAGACGCGGGGCKKGATGCCACGCTGCACCTGATCGACAAGCCGGGGTCACTGTCGCACATCGAAGCCGACGCTTTTTTCCCGGTGCTCCACGGCAGGTGGGGCGAGGGCGGCCCGCTCCAGGACATCCTCGATCGTGATGGCAGACCCTATGTCGGGTGTGGCCCGACTGCGTCGCGTCTTGCSMKSGASAMWAWYRGCWCMAMRYTSRMAGSYGMKYKKCKKGRGWTMMMYAYGYSSSMYGSKKKRSKGWKYWRMWTSARYRNACCGSKWMKSGWKRGATCTGYSYTRTKKYWWMAAGCCCGCGCTCGAGGGTTCGAGTGTTGGGCTTTTTCTCTGTCGAACCGAGCAGGAGGCCCGTGCAGCTTTTGAGGCCTCGTGCGCCGATATCAACGCCAACCCCGGCCAGGTCACAATGGTCGAGAAACTCATCACTGGTCGAGAAATCACTTGCGCGGTGATTGAGCGAGATGGCGAACTTGCAGCGTTGCCCCTCGTTGAGATCAACCCCGCCAAGGGTGTGTACGACTACGAGGCGAAGTACCAGCGCGATGACACGGTGTACACCGTTGCGCCGTCGGGCTTTGATACCGCTGCGATCCAAGCCGACACTCTCAAACTGGCAGAGTCGATCGGCGTGCGTCATCTCGCTAGGGCCGACTACATCGTTGACGATGCGGGCCAGCACTGGCTTCTTGAGATCAACACGATGCCGGGCTTTACAGCCCACTCGCTGGTGCCCCAAGCCGCGACTCACGCAGGGCTGCCCATGCCGGCGCTCTGCGCACATCTGGCAGAACTGGCCTTGGCGGGTCATCAGGCTGGTCCGGGGCATTCGGATTCAAGCCCCAGCCCCCGCTGATCCGAATCCAGAAGGTGTATGGCTGGACGCAAAAAGAAAAAAACCAAGCGCGAACTGATTCTGGAGCGGGTTTCGCCCGCTGTGGTCGGCACGATGCTGACGGGGCTGATCCTGATTGTGGGCATGGGCGTTGGGATGAACTTTGCCGACGACCAAGCCGCCGACATCGCATCGAGCGGGCCGCCCGTGGTTCGGATCAACTGGCCAACGGCGGTCGCCAACGGCAGGGCGGTCAACTGGCCGCCGGCTCACACCCAGAAAGACCTGCTCGATGACGCCTACGCGATCGTGCAACAGTACCCGGGGCCGTTCTCCTCCCGCACGCTCGAAAGCCTCGGCATCTGGCTCAAACAAACAGGCTGGGTCAGTTCTGTCACCAGCATCAAACGGCTCGATGAGGGCGTGATCGAGATCGAAGCTGTCTGGCGTTCGCCCGCTGCGGTGGTCCGTGACGGCGCACATGACTATCTGATCGCGACCGATGGCAGGCGGCTCCGCATGAGCTGGCGCGCCGACCTCTCGCCGTTTCCAACGATCCGAGGGGCACTCGATGCCAGCGCACTGGCAGCGGTCCCGGGCGAGGTCTGGCCWAGCCAATCGGTRCAGGCWGGGCTTGAACTGCTGAATCTGTTGCAAGAACGGCTGCCGGGCAACTTGGGTGCGGATCAGGTCAGGGGGATCGAGGTTTCCAGCTTTGACCGCTACAAACGGCTCGTGCTGCTGACGGATGAGGGCAACCGCATCATCTGGGGCCGGATGCCAAGCGACCCCGTGCCGGATGCGATCAGCACCGAAGCTAAGCTCAATCAACTGCGATACCTGCGCCAGCACCCGGACTTTGGTCGCCGAATCGATGCGGGCCGAAAGCTGATAGATATCAGTTCTGGTCCGGTCTTGGTGGAAGACAGGCGGCATGGCTCCCAAGATTCACGCAGGTGAACGATCAGCAGACATCCCAGCCGCCCGCGCACAAGCCAAAGAGGTCCGGGCCATCAAAGCTTCGGCTCTGGCTCGAGCACGTCGGGCTTGTGGTTCCAAAGGGCGAGCCAGATCGCTGGGCACACAGAAGAGGCGAGCCCCGCGGCTTTGCGGTTCTCTGGATGTGCTTCCTTCTCATCTCAACGCTGACCGTCTTCATGTCGCTCGGCGACCCGGTCCGGGTGACCGCTGAGGGTACCGAGAAGGCGCACGGATGCTGGTCACGGTGATCGCGCTTGGGATCACCGTCATGTGGCCCATGCTTCGGCTGAGCCAGATCGCGCCGGTTGGTGGCGGGGTTGTGGTGGTTGTCAAGGATCTGGTTATTCTGTTGATCCCGCTTCAGGCGGTGCTCTGGCCGCAGGTCGTGATTACGGGCTGGACGGTCGGCGCTGTCGCAGCGTCGGATGTGCTGCTGATTTCGTGGGCGCTCATCATCGGGGCATTTTTGTCGATCGCTCTTGGCCCGGGTCGGCGGACAAAGCTCGGCGAGCAAAGGCTCGACCCTGACTACAAGGCACCCAGGCCCGGGCTCGAACGCACGCTGTGGATGCTCGGGCTGATCGCCATGATTTCGATCGGCCCAGTGCTCATGATCGCGCTCCAGTSGMTNMRGMARGGCNSASWCMGWGGWKGYSSAKWTSSWGMWSMGSMYGKMAYYGCCGATCACAGCGCCGTGGGAGATGCTCCAAAATCGCATCTGGACCGGTCAGCACGCGGTTGTCAGCCCGGCCCACTGGAGGGCGGCTTGGATGACGGGCTGTATGGCGGTCGCGGCGTGGATCCTCGTTGCCATCATCCGGGGGGCCAGCGGAAGCAAACTGGCACAAACCAAACAGAGAGCCTAGATTGTGTACTGCGCACGAGGATGTGTGCGGTTTTGGGCCAAGCCCAACGGAGTAGTCGTTATGGAACTCATCACACCCGACGAGAAAACCAAGCTCGAGCAGCGGGTCGCCGACCTCAAAGCCAACCGCCCGGTCATCACGAACCGCATCGCTGAGGCGAGGGCGATGGGCGATCTCAAAGAGAACGCCGAGTACCACGCCGCCCGCGAGCAGCAGGGCATGGACGAAGCCGAGATCCGCAGGCTCGAAGAAAAACTCAAACAAGCCCAGGTCGTCGATGCGACCAAGCAAGCCGCGGATGTCGTGTTTCTCGGGTCGGTTGTGCGGCTCAAGGATCTCAAGCGAGGCGATGACGACACCTACCGCCTCGTCGGGGAGCTCACAGGCGATGCCATGGCTGAGCATGTCGAGGTGTCGATCAACTCGCCGATGGGCCAGGCCCTGCTCAAATCSSRCGYSGGCGNASKSKYYCGCGNSGMYKCGSMGSKCRGCGTCRWSMRGTWCSMSRKYMTSKMRMWGSTMTWRWKRGSKWMSATCAGCACGCCGACATCGGCTCGATCAAAATGTATGAGAGCACCGTCAGGACTCGTCGTGGTCCTGCTTGCTCTGGTTGGCCTGCTTCGGCTCGGTTGCTGGCTGGGGCTGCGCATGCTGACTCGGGCGGACACTAAAGCGTCCGGATCCTGTGTCGTACAGCGCGGCTTCCAGCGAAAGCGAAGCGGTTTCGGGTTTGGGTGTTTCGCCCATCCTTGAACCCCCTTTCTGATCGAATCTACCGAGTGGTACCCGATCAACTGTCCCTAGCTTACCACGAGCGGAATTATTTTGCAACTTATGGGTCCAAGTGGGTTGCGKGCCGATRTAWGTTTGTGTATACTTACTARCAGCAGCGGCCAGATGAAGGAGATATCGCCATGCGGAAACTACTGACYATTGSAACGATTGCCCTTGCCAGTGCAGCGGGGACAGCCTCGGCGGATCTTGGGTTCCACATCGGATCCGGGCTGTCGCTTGGCTTCTTTGACTCCGGGCTGCACATCTCATCGGGGAYCAGCATCGGAGGCTACGGGCATGNTCATGGGTACAGACATGGCTACGGGCACGGGTATGGGCACAGCTACTACCGCCMAAGCATTGGCTGGTATGGCTCAGGCTTTGGCGGCTGGGATCGCCCCCGATACCGATCCAACTACCGCCACTGGGATTCTGGCTGGAACTCATACCARCGGCCTCGCAACTACCGCCGGGATCGGAGTGATTGCTGGTCCGATGCAGAGGTCTCAGCGCCACTGCCAGACGGTGTTGTTGCGACGCACGATCGTCAGCCAAACCGGGCACCCGAGATCAAGGATGAGGTGAGCGTCGAGGATCGCACCGCTGATGCCTGGGAGCTCCTGGAGCGGGGCGAGGCCAATCGGGCGCAGGGGTTCTTTGCCCTTGCTGCTGCCAAGGACCCGGATGATGCGGTCGTCAAGCTCGGGTTYGCGCTNGCATCGGCCCAGATGGGTGAGGATGTCCGGGCGGCTTGGTCTGCTGATCGCGCGATCAGTGTCGATGAGGGCGAGCTTGCCAGCCTTGAACTCGGCGACTCGGCGAGCATGATGCTCGCGGATCTGCTTGATGGGCTGGATGACACCCAGAGCGATCTTGCGGCCCTGCTCGAAGAGGCGATGCCAACGCTGATCACGCTGCCCGCGGTCGCGATCGCTGACTAACTCGAACACGAATGCCCGTGAGTTTGATCGCGGGTACTTTTATGGTACACTACTTGTTGAAACAACTAAATAAGCGGAATGAACCCGTGCTCGCTGGCGTTGTAGCAAGCAGCGGGGTACCGTTTTCTGTGAAACCGACAATTACCGAGGAGTGATATCTATGGGCATCAACGCGGCAGTACTGGCAGCAGCAGGCACGATCATTTTCAGCAGTTCGTTGGCCGGGTATCTGCCGACAACTGCGACATCGACCGAAGCTATAGAAACCGTGACACGGGCCGACACATACACCGTCGACAACATGCACTCTTCCGTCATCTTCAAGGTCGGCTACATGGGTGTCGCCAATTTCTATGGCAGGTTTAACGAGGTCTCGGGTGAATACACCATCGACCCCGAAGACATGTCGGCGTGTGCGCTGGATGTGACCATCGATGTGTCGAGTGTTGATACCAACGATGAAGACCGGAACAAGCATCTGCGTGGTGCAGCCTTCTTTAGCGCCAAAGAGTTCCCCGAGATGCGGTTTGTCGCGGCCGGGTTTCAATCGATGCGCGACGGCACGATCGCGATGAGTGGCGAGCTTACGCTCCGGGGGATCACCAAGAACACCTCGGCAACGCTCGAATGGCTCGGCGATGCTGAAGACCCGCGCGGCGGGCATCGCTCGGGATTTGAAGCGACCCTCACGATCACACGATCCGACTTTGGCGTGAACTACGGCCTCGACAACGGCACGCTCGGCGATGAGGTCGAGATCACCATCGCGCTTAGCGGCATGCGGCAGTAAATTGGCCAACAGGATTCAATCGTGAACGCTGCACAACTGCGTGAAGGCTTGATCGGTGTCGCGATGCCGGGCATGGCCGGTTTGCTCTTTGCCCTTGCCGGCTTTTGGCTTGGGTCGTATCTCAAACGGCGAAACGATCGCTCAAAAATCGCGAAGCGAATCGAGCGACTTGGTCCGCCCATCGGGTTTGGGCTTGGGTATCTGCTGGTGTTGTTGTCGGTGCAGGGCACGCCGCCGACGCTCAAGCTTTCGAGTATCTCGGCATCGCATTGGCAGTTGATCTTTCTGTGTGTTGCGATCGTGTTTGCCCTTGCTGAGTCTTTTTCGCTACGGGCGACAAAGCAGCCGGCGATCCGTTGGTTTGGACGGTTTGTGCTTGTTGCGGGCGTGCTCGTGTTTCAGCTTTCATCGGCGAGGAAATATCAGTGGGAGCCGGGCGTTGAGCAGATCGCCTGGACCGCGGGTGTTGGGCTTTGGATGCTTTTTGCGTTTGGCGCATTGGATCTACTGAGTGTGCGSGCCCGCGTCACCTCGGCGAGTCTTTCRCTGGCGGCGATCCCRGCKTTGGCKATCCCRGCGATCTTTGATTCTGGCGCGACCGCGCAGTGGCAGATCGCTTTGGCGGTCGCCTCGGCTCTCTTTGGCATCGCTCTGGTCGGCATGATTTTTCGCGAGCGGTACATCGGTCAGGCACTCGGGACGATCTACATTGTTTGGCTTGGTGGGATGCTTGTTGTTGCGCATTTGTATAGCGAGATGCCGGCGTGGCGCGCCGGTCTGCTGGCGGCTTTGCCCTTTGCGGTCTTGATCCCGGAGCGCTGGCCAAAGCTGTGCAGGCACCGCAGGTTTGCGATCCGCATGGCGATCATCGCGGCGGTCTGTCTTGCGGTTTCGTGGGGGGCGATCCCCGGATTCCTTGAAACGCTCACCGGTGGCGGCGGCTCATCCGATTACGACTACTACAGCATGGCACGTTGATGGGCTTACTCGGTTGTCGGGTCGAACTGGGGCAGCGGGTTGCCGAAGACCTCTTCGACGCTGCGGGCGCCGGAGACATCGACCGATGCGTCTGTGAGCAGGTAAAGCCCGATGAGCCAGTTGCCCACGAGGTACGGGTCGATCTTGAGTTTGCCAACGATTCGGCCCTCGACCGCGAACTTCTGTTCGCGCGAAGCGGGTTCTGAGAGCGAAACCTCTATCGCGTCGTAGGGGGTTGGCGGAACACCGATGCAGCAGCCGTCCCACTGGTTGAGCATGACGAGGCACTCGACGGGTTCTGGTGTTGCCAGCGGGAACTGGAGGTAGCCGGGGATGGTGATGTACTTGCCGTTGAACATCGCGATGTGCGCTGGGATCGCTTTCTTGCCTTCGCGTGGGTTGTAGAACTCTCGGAGCGAGACGAGAAACTCCCACGACATGACATATGGGTTTTGCTTCGTGCCTTTGCCGGTGATGGTGTAGGTTTCGCCGATGGTCATCGAGCCGTCGTCGTTTTGGGTGACAGATAGGGATGGGGAGATTTCAACTGGCGTTTTTGTATTTGGCGTAGTGATTTCTGAGCCGGAGCCATATGAAGTGTTCTGCTCGTCCGCTTCACCAGGAGAGGTTGACGTGATTGGGTCGCCTTCGGCGGCAATTTCGGTCTGTGCGGCGAGCATTTTCCAGCCGTTGGTTTCGGTGTCGATGGGTGCCGTTTCTTCGATGGTATCGGTGATGTCGTTGAGGCTTGCGATGATGTCGTCGGCGGAGATTTCGGGAACGACCGCTGGGACTTCTTCTTTTGCTTCTTCTTTTCGAGCTATTACGGTGTCGATGGTCTCTGTTATTTCTTCCAACTCGTCGGCATCAATGATGGCCACGGCCTCGTTCTTGATCGGTGTAGTTGTGGGTGCTGGGATCTCAACGGCTGCTTCAGGAATCACATCGCTCTGGGTCGCTGCGGGCAGGGCGGGGTGCTTATTTGTTTCTGGTTTTGGCACGAAGACCGCGATGCCGGAGCCGGCGATGATGAGCGTGAGAATGATCCAAAATACTCGCATGTCCTGATTCCCTACCTAGAAGTTGCTGGCTCTAGCGTACAAGGTYGTACACACGGCATGGGGYTTGGCTTCAATCTGATGGTTTGAGGTTCTTAGAAACCGGGGTTTTATACGCGGCGGCTGCGGGGATGAGGCCCGCAAGAGCCGCCAAGGCAAGTGATGCGACGAGGACGATGTACACGATCTGCGGGTCGAAGGTTGGCTCAACCACGAGGCCGAGTTCTTCTTTGAGCACACCGGCGACGACTTGGGTGCCGATGACCGCGATGGCAAGCCCAGCCAAACCGCCGGCGATRCCGATGATGGCGGAYTCGGTCATGACCAGGCCGAAGATKCGGAGCCKRTTGCAGCCGAGCACGCGGAGGATSGCGATCTGGCGTTTGCGTTGYTCCATCGAGTTGTAGAGCGCGAGCATGATGGCTATGCCGCTCGAGAGCATAACCGCGCCGGCCATGGCGATCAGGATCTGATCGATATTGGAAACAATCTTGAAGAGGGCATCGACTTCTTCTTTGGGCTGGGCGACGGTGATCGATTGGTCGGCGCGGAGTTGTGCGCCGATGGTTGGCAAGAAGGCGCTGACATTGGAGCCGCCACGGGTAGGAGCGCGGTAGTAGATGCCGGTGACGAGTTTGTCGGCTTCGGTCAGGTCGGCTTCGGTTGGGAGCGGGGCATCTGGACGCCTGCGGTCGGCGGCATGAATGATCCACGAGCTTGTCAGGTCTGTGATGATCGCGCGGTCGTGGCTCGAGCCGGTGGGTTCGAGGATGCCCACGACGGTGTAGGAGAACTCATCGTGAACATGCGCGAACTCGCCCGAGCCGTGGGTGACCGAGAGTGTATCGCCGATGTTGATGCTAGTTTCCTTGGCGGCTCGTGCGCCCGCGACAACCTCGAACGGGGCTTCAAAGAACCGCCCCTTTGCGAGCGCCCATCCGGCGGCGGCTGAGCCGGGCCTGAAGTCGGGGTCCGGGCTGAAATGCGTGAAGAACTCGGGTGTTGTTGCCACGACGGGCATGCCCATGTATTGGTCGCCAAGTTGTGTGGGGACGGCAAAGTCGCTTGGCAGGCTGAGCAGTTCTTGGAGTTTTTGCCAGCCGATGAAGTTTTTTGGTGCATCGGCGTAGAAGATGCTGTTGAGCACGGAGACCAGCGGCGAGGAGTCGGCGCTGATGACGAGGTGCATGTTGCCGGTGCCCCGGTCAAACGCCTTGCGCCCGGAATCTCGCATCGCAAGCAATGTGAGCATCAGCCCTACGGCGATGGCGACGGTGGCGATTGTCGTCACCGTCGAGAAACGCCGGCTCGACATGCTCCGGCGGATGATGGTCCAGTCTGTCATGGCCATGGCAGGGGGGNTCCTTGGGTGTTTAGACGGTGGTGAGCGAGTTGAGCGCATCGAGGGATTCGAGGCGTGTGAAGCGGGTCGCCATCGACGGGTCGTGGCTTGTGCAGAGCAGGGCGGCCCCGATTTTTTCGCAGGTCGATTGGATCAGGTCCATCGCGGCTTTGCTGTTCTCAGGATCAAGACTCGCGGTAGGTTCGTCGGCGAGCACCAGCGTCGGTGTGGTTGCAACGGCGCGGGCGACTGCGATGCGCTGCTGCTGACCGACAGAGAGCTGCGACACCTCGCGGTCGGGTGTTTCGATGCCGACGGTATTGAGGAGATCGAGCGCCCGGCTGTTGTGTTCCTTCTTTGGGATGGACGAAAAGAGCAGGGCAGCGAGGATGTTTTCTTTTGCGCTAAAGCCGCGGAGCAGATTGAAGGTTTGGAAGATCATGCCGACACGCGAGCCTCGGAAGAGGTCACGCTTGCTGCCGGCCAGGTGGGCGATATTCTGGCTGTTAATAAAGATTTCGCCTTCGTCGGGATCGATGAGGCCTGCGATGAGTTGCAGGAGCGTGCTTTTGCCCCTGCCCGATGCTCCGGTGAGCAGGATCTGCTCGCCGGGTGCGATGGAGAGTTGCTGCACATCGACGATCCAGGGCTGCGACAACGCGCTGCCGGGGTAGCGGAACTTGAGGTTTTGCATGTGGAGCGTGGGCTGAGGTGATGTCATGGTCGGCGAGTATAGGTATGCGGTCTAGGTTCTGATTGACGGATCAATGAGCCCTTCGCGCGAGCGAGGGGGCAACGGTCCGACTGGGCTTTGCCCCCT
>NVSP01000012.1 GCA_002732755.1 Phycisphaera sp. | reverse complement strand
CAATTAGTTTCACTTATACAGGAACTACTGATACCAACTGGACTTATCAGTGGAACTTTGGTGCAGGAGCGAATCCATCCAATTCAACTGCTCAAAATCCTGTTGGTATTGAATATTTAGGTGCAGGAAGCAAGATCGTAACTTTAACAGCTGCAAACGGAATTTGTACAGAGATATTTACACAAACCCATACCATACTTCAAACACCAGTAGCTAATTTTTTCTCCACTGCACCTTCCTGTACAGGTGATTCCGTTGACTTTGCCAATACCGGCACTACAGGTGCAACTTATGCTTGGAATTTTGGTTCTGGAGCCACTCCTGCAACTTCTACGGCTGAAAACCCTGTTAGTATTGTATACTCAACGGATGGCATAAAATCAGTAAAGCTAATTACAACACTCGGGCTTTGTGTTGACTCCATTGTTCAGACCATCAACATCACCGAAACGCCAGCCCCGGGTTTTGCTGCTATCGCTTCAACATGTGAGGGAACAGCGATCAGTTTTACTTATACAGGAACTACTGATACCAACTGGACTTATCAGTGGAACTTTGGTGCAGGTGCCAATCCACCCAATTCAACTATTCAAAACCCTGTTGGTATTGAATATACCGGGCCGGGGTCTAAAACAGTAACCTTAACAGTTGCCAATGGAGCCTGCACGGAAGTATTTGCACAAACCCATACCATACTTCAAACACCTGTAGCCAATTTCACATCCACAGCTATGACCACTCCTACATGTACTGGCAATGGTGTTGACTTTGAGAACACGGGCACGGCAGGGGCAACATATAACTGGAACTTTGGTTTGGGTGCTTCACCTGCTGGTTCAATAAATGAAAATCCTACAGGGGTGATCTATGCAACAGCGGGCATTAAAACGGTAAAATTGATCACTACTCTTGGCACATGTGTTGATTCAATCACGCAAACTATTAAYATCAATCAAACTCCGGCAGTTAGTTTTCCCATTCCTCCGGCAGTTTGTGCCGGTGAGCTAATTAATTTTACCAATGGCGGCAGTACGGGTGGGGATTGGACCTTTTCCTGGGATTTTGGAGCGGGGGCTGCTACGCCTACTTCCACTGCAGAAAATCCGGTTGGGATAGTATATGGTTATGGAGGAACCAAAACGGTTACCCTTACCATTACAGATGGAATTTGCATCAATACCTCTACTGGCAGTGTTCTTATTAATACCTTACCCAATGCCGATGCAGGTCCGGATACAACGATATGTGCCGACCAGAGTGTTCAGATTGGGAGCGCTTCAGTAGTGGGGAACACATATAACTGGTTCCCGACCAGCACACTTAACAATTCTTTAATAGCCAATCCTACCGCAAGTCCTATTGCAACTATAACCATGTATATTGTAACGGTTACGGAAACTGCTACGGGCTGTGAGAATGTTGATACTGTGATTGTCACTATGGTTACGTCTGCTATGGCAGATGCCGGGCCTGATGTGGAGATGTGTTTTGGTGATGCGGTACAAATCCTCGTGCATGTTTCGACCGACTATGTATTTGATGGTGCCGCCAGCGAGCCATACGAAACAGATCGCCAGCGTTCGCCGCTTGGCGCGTACGGCAGAACCAAGGCCGTCGGCGAAGAGATCATCGAAGCATCCGGCTGCGAGTACATCATCGCCCGCACGAGTTGGCTCTACGCCCCGTGGGCCAAGAACTTTGTCCGCACGATGGCCTGGCTTACCGATGAAAAAGACCAGATCAAAGTTGTCGCCGACCAACGGGGCAGGCCAACTTCCGCCGAGCATCTCGCAGAGACATTGGTCAAACTCGCCGATGCAAACGCACGCGGTTTCTACCACGCAACCGACGGCGGCGAATGCACTTGGTTCGACTTCGCCTGCGCCATCCGCGATGGGCTTGGCCACAAATGCAACATCGAGCCGTGTACAACCGATGAGTTCCCAAGACCAGCGCCGCGCCCCGCGTACAGCGTGCTGGATCTTTCCAAGACCGAACGACTGATCGGGCCGATGGCGGACTGGCGGGATAATCTTTCGGCTGTGCTGGCCGCACTCGAAACAGATTGAGCTACAGGAGAGCAGAGATGCACATCGTCCTCACCGGCGGCGCCGGCTTCATCGGGTCCAACTTCATCAAACTCGTCCTGCGCGATCGCCCCGATTGCCGCATCACCAACCTCGATGTCCTGACCTACTCGGGCAACCTCGAGAACCTGACCGATATCGAAAACGACGAACGCTACAGTTTCGTCAAGGGTGATGTCCGCGACCCCGAAGCGCTCGACAAGGTGCTCGCCGACGCCGATGCGGTTGTTCACATGGCCGCCGAGAGTCATGTCGATCGCTCGATCATGGACTCTGGCCCATTCGTTGACACCAACACCCGTGGCACGCAGGTCTTGCTCGACGCTTGGCGACGCGCTGGCGGCAACGACAAACGATTCATCTATGTCTCCACCGACGAGGTTTACGGCTCTCTCTCACTCGAAAATCTAGAAATCAAATTTACCGAGAAAACACCGCTCGACCCGAGCAGCCCATACTCGGCCAGCAAAACCGGCGGCGACCTGCTCGTTAGCGCCTACTTCCACACCTTCGGCATGAATGTTGTGACGACCCGGTGCTCAAACAACTTTGGGCCGTACCAGTTCCCCGAGAAGGTTATTCCGCTCTTTGTGACGAACCTGATGGACGGCAAAAAAGTACCCCTTTATGGCGACGGCAAGAATGTCCGCGACTGGCTTCATGTTGATGACCACTGCGAAGCCGTTCTTGCAGCACTCGAAAAAGGAACCGCCGGCCAGGTCTACAACATCGGCGGCAACAACGAACGCTCGAACCTCGAACTCACACACGCCATCCTCGGGCTTATGGGCCACGGCGACGAGATGATCGAGTATGTCGAAGACCGCCTCGGTCACGACCGCAGGTACGCCATCGACGCGAGCAAGATCAAGAGCGAACTCGGCTGGGAACCTTCGAGATCGGCATGGCCCGAGGCGCTCGAAGAAACCGTCAAGTGGTATGTTGACAATCGCCAGTGGTGGGAGCGCGTCAGGTCCGGCGCGTACCAGTCGTACTACGAGCAGCAGTACGGCAGCAAGGCCTGATCCAATACTCACAATCCAAAGAAGAAAGCACGGCCCAGAACAGGGCCGTGCTTTACAAGTGATTGAAGATCGAAACCTTGATCGGATTACATGCTTCTGCGGCGGCGCCCGGTCATCAGGCCAAGACCWCCAAGCCCCGTCAGGCCCAGCATCGCGGCCTGCGGTGTCGGGACGAGTGTCAGGAGAACCGCGGCGTCGTTGTAGTCGCAGTCGCCGCCGTACCACAGGTCTTCAAAGAAGAGTGCGTAGCCGAACAGCTTGCCGCCGTCGTTGTACAACTCGTAGCTGACCATGTGGTCAACCCCGTCGCTGTTGTCCCATTGGCGAGAGGTGTACAGGTGGTCGTTCCAGCGGGACTGCCCGCCCGAGTTGACRTCGATCGCCCAGCGGAAATCAGAATCCATTGTGACGCTTGCTTGTGAACCGATGTCGGCGGTATTGACAAGGCTCAGGAAACTGTCGGTGTTTCCCCTTCTACCTTCGACCGTGCCGATCTCGTGTGTATACGCGGCTTCACGGGCGATCACTTCGACATGGTATGTGCCGGCATCCCAGTAGCGGTCTGTGTTGCTGCTCCGCTTGTCTTTCATGCGGTCTGCGAAAATGGAGCCGTTGGTAAAGTCGCGGGCGCCGGACCCATTGAAGGTTCCGCCGAGCGCACGCCCGAGAATCTCGGAGTGGCTTGCTTCACCGGTTGGCGGTGAGTGGACTTCCACATACTTGTTGCTCTGGGCGGAAACCGAGCCGGCGGTCATGACGGCAGCGGCGATGAGTGTTGTTGCGATACGCATGGTCTAACCCCTAGTCTTGTCTTTCAATTTCCCGGCTTACGATCCGCCAGCACCCACAGCATGGGGTATCCCCGGTGTATCGCAAGGTCTCCTTTCTATTTATAAAGTGAACCTAGGAAAGCTGTAACGATCCGTGTGCGCAAGAAGGCAGGCCCGCGGCTATTTAAGGACCTGCTCGAAAAATCGTTGATCTATGCAGCAGTTATCAGGCGAGCCGATGCCGGCGCATTTGCCCACGCTGTGGGCACGAAGATGCTGGGCTTGGCTGTTTTTAATCAGACTGGCAGGTGAARCCAAGGCATGCCATAAAGGGTCGAAAAAAATGCAGCCCTTTTTCAAGGACTGCACTCGAAGGATCAGATWGGAAACTCGAATCAGGCGATCGAGCGGCGACGCCGGCCACCGAGAAGGCCCACTCCGCCAAGGCCRAGCAAACCGAGCATCGCTGCCTGGGGTGTCGGGGCGAGTGTCAGCATGACTGCGAAATCGTTGTAGTCGTAGTCGCTGCCTGAGCCGCCCCAGTCCTCGAAGAAGAGGATCGCACCGATGAGCCTGTTGCTCTCGTCGAACATGGCGTAGCTGACCATGTGGTCCTGGCCGCCCTCATTGAGGAGATTGTCAGCGTTGTACTGGCGGTCTTGGCCAACCTGGATCGCCCAACTGAACTGCTCGTTGGGGTGAATCGAGGCCATCTCCAAAGCGCCTGTGCCTGCTTCGAGGACGGTCTGAAACTCGCCGCCTTGGGTCATGTACCCGAAGGTGTGCTCGTTCGAGGAGTATCCACCGATAACCTCAGCACGGTATGAGCCAGCGCCCCAAGTCGAGTCATCGCCGCCGGCGATATCAACGAGGGTGGTGAAGCTCGAACCACCGAAGTCGGAGATCCGGGTAAAGGTGTATGAGCCGTTGGTGAATCCGGTGTCGACCAAGTTCGAGACGCCAGATTTGGCATTGATGCCAGTGACCTGACCGAGCGAACTGAATGTGCCACCGAATGCCTCAGACAGCATCTGCGAGTGTGTGCTCTCCCCGGCCCATGGTGCATTCACCACGGTGAGGTCTTGGGCTGAAGCTGCCCCGGTCATCAAAGCTGCAGCTGTGAGTGCAGCGAATCGTGTCGTATCCATGACTGATCCTCATTTCTTTACTTATCGGGCTCGGACTCTACTTGCTGTCACATACTAGCAGGCGAAGTCGAGTGCCACAATCGGCGCTAGACATTGAACTTACGCGAATAATGCCCGACACCTCGGGGCCAGTCAAGGATGATAGTAGTACTTCATGCGTAAAGCTGGTATACGGACCATATTTTCTTTGATATCGGGCGGTTGCGCGCAGATTCTGCGCGACCCATATGTAGATCGATAGGAAAATACTAGGGTACAGCTATTGTGATGTGCTGTTATCGGAAGTCAGCGAGAGTCTTGGATTGCGTTTGTGAGCCGATCGAGTCTTGCCCGGAGCACCGGGCGCTCACCAATCGCTCGCCGGAGCGATGGATCGCTCGAAATCCGGGTGGCCTCACTGACACGGTCCTGAGCAAACAGTGCCTCTGCCAGCCCCAATCGTGAGCTTGTCGAACTTGTTTGAAGGCCCAAAACCCTGCGGAATGAAGCCTCTGCCGCCTCTGGGTTGTCCAGGGCCATGTTCGCCTGGCCCAACGCATCAAGAGCCGTTGTCAGCTCGTACAGCCCCTGCGGGTTCTCTTCTGCAAACCCGACAGCCTTGGTCGCCGCCGTCACCGCCTGCTGGGCGTTCCCCCCCGATTCGATGATCGTCAGTGCCATCATGCTCTGGGCGACCGAGTCCCCCGGCATCGATGCCACCAACTCACGGGCATGTGTCGCAGCATCGGCCGTACGACCGAGAAGTCTCTCGGTTGAGATCCGTAGCAACGAGGCCCCGCGCCGAATCGATCTTGACTGATCGGGCATCGCCGAGAGTCTGTCGAGTGATTCGATCACACGCAACAAATCGCTCTCGCTGCCGGTGCGGGTGGCGATGTCAAGCCTCGCCTGCGCGATCCGGAGCGTATCTTCGGTTTGCGCGGTCCATTCTGAGGTGACCCGGTCAAGCCATGCCGCGGCGGCATCGGTTGAACCGCCGCGTTCGAGCAGGTCGCGTGAGACCTCGATCGCGCTTGCGAGCCATCGGCTGTCGCTGTCGACACGATGCGAAATCAACGCCCACGCCTGGTCGGTGTCGCCGTTGAGTATTCTGACCGTCACGAGCAAGCGAACCAAAATCGGTGAGGCGTTGCTGTCGCCAGCGATCCGATCTACCCAAGGTTCGAGCGCGCGCGTCGCGTTGGTGTTGGAACCAAGCCTCGCGTGCAGGGCGGCAAGCGTTGTGTCGGCAAGGTACGACTCGGGCTTTGACCTTCGGCTCCACTCGAGTGCAGCGGTAAGCGCCTGCCGAGGCTCACCCGTCAGCAGCATCGCGTCCACCGCAAGCCGCGCCGGCCGCGGGTCGGACGGGATAAGCCGCATCGCGGTTTGCGCCGACTCGGCGGCTTCCTCGAGTCTCCCCGCGTTCTGAAGCTGGGTTACAAGCACCGACCACCCCGCGTAGTACGAGGGCGACTCGGTCGTGATGACCCGCAAGCGGTCGATCAGGGCCTGCGGATTGCTCGTGTCAACCGAGAACTTGCGGATCGCGTCGATCACCTTGCCAGAGGCATCGCCCGCGCCCGCGGTCAGGTTGACGCTGTTCTGCGCATCGACAAGGCCGATGGCTTCTTGCAGGAGCCTGAGCTCCTGATTCCGAGGCGCGATCGCAAGCCCCGCTTGACAAGCGGCCTTGGCTTCCTCGGCCTTGCCCTGCCTCGCCAGAATCCGGGCCTTGGYSGTGTAGAGATCGACGCTTGCCGAGCGCGCAATTGCTTTATTCAGAGCATCGATCGCATCTGAGCTTCTGCCTGTGCGTTCGAGTAGAGTGGCCTCGGCGATGTCGAAGGCTTTGCTCGGTGCCGCTGTGCGGTTGCTTTCGAGAAGCGCGTACGCGTCGCTGACCCGCTCGGCATCGACAAGCGTCAGCGTCGCGGCGATGAGCACTTCGTCTGGCATTTCATCAAGACCGATCAACCTGTCAAGCCGAGCATTGCTGATAGCAGCGTCGCCGAGCCTGCCCGMRAGRTTCGCGGCGATCAGCAGGTCTCTTGGATTCTTAGATTCAGCGAGCCTGTCGGCATCGGATCGGGCGGCTTCAAAGATCCCAAGGCGAATCAATGCCGCGACACGCTCCCTGCGGATCCGGTTGTTGACGGGTTCGATCCGGGCAAGCGCAACGGCGCGCCGACGCGCCGCGTCGATGTCGCCCATGCTCTGGCGGATCGCGATCAGCCGGAGAACAAGCGATGGGCTGTCAAAGCCGGCGTCGATCGCGTTCTCGAGATAGTCAGCCGCCGCTGCGGTGTCGCCAAGGATCGCCATCGCGTCGGCCAGAACCAACTGCGAGATCGGGTCTGCGTTTGGTGAGTTGGCATCGTTTGCCAGCAGGTTGACCACGCCGGCGGCGCTCTGCTCGGTTGGGTCAAATGTCAGCATCCGGCGTGCCTCGTGGATCCGCCAACCGCTGGAAGAATCTCCCGTGATGGCCCGAAGCCTTGAGACCGATTCTGCAATCAGCTGTGGATCTGACCACGCGCTATTGGATTCCAACACGAGGGTCTGAACGGAAGCGTTGGATGGGTTCGCCGATGCAAGATCCCCAAGAGTCCGCCCAGCGTTGGTGTCAGCGATCCTGTCGAGGTATGCCGCCCGGGCCATCTGCATCATCAGCCCAGCCTTGGCATCGACTTGTTGCATCTCTTGCAGCTTGCGGTCAAGTAGCTCAAGCCCATCCTCGGCTCGACCTTCGTCGGCCAATGCCGTGGCGCGCTCGAGCAGCACGAAAGGATCGACCTTGGTCGAGCTGTCGATCAACCCAAAGACCTGTTCGGTGCGAGGGTGGCCGCTGGCCTGGAGCGTTTTGGCAAGCGAGAGAAGAGCACGCAGATCAACCGAATCCGCATCTGCTTCCGCAATTTTGTCGAGGACGGTATCAAGCTTACGGGTGTCGCCGCTGGCAACGAGCATACGAGCCAGCGGCACGGATACAGGCGTGAGCGCCGTCGCACCCTCTTGGAGCGCCTCGGCCACGCGGATCCCGCCGCGGATTTCCTCGGGCCTTGCCACGCCCATCGATGCCATGTCCGCGACCGCCAGGACATGCGCCAAGAGCAACGCACCATTGTTCTGGTCGATCTGCAGCCCTTCACGCACCGCCGCGTCGGCCTCGACCGGCTTGCCACGATTCAGAAGTGACTCGATATACGAGAGCCTGACCGTCGTAAACTCCGGCGCGCGGCGGAGCACAGCCTTGCGCTCACGCTCGGCATCCTTCCACGCCCCGATCCGGTCCTGCGCATCGGCAAGCAACGCGCCAGCGAGCGGGTCATCCCGACGCATGCTCTGCGCACGGGTAAACGAGCCCAGAGCAGAGAGCGGGTCCCCCGCGCGGATCGAAAGGAACCCGTCAACCAAAGCCTGTTGGTACACGGTCGGCGTGCCCGAATGCTCGAACAGTTTCTTGATGTCTGATTCACTGAGATCGACGCCGCAGGCAAGCGCCCAAGGGACAATSTYSWWCKGGSGSMKSRSSKSMKWGYKGMGWKWKMGCWCWKCSWYKMGCSYGKCCTCGGCGATGTGRCCGCGCATGAATGCGCGCTTGACCGAGAGCAGAGATGTCGTCTGGAAAAGCTCCGGGCGGTCGGCGTGCCGGGCCAGAAGCTGGTCGCATTCGCGGCGCATCCCAAGCAGGTCAAGCGCCCGCATCGCCTCGCTCAGGGTTTCCTCATCAAGGTCTGCATCGACGAGTGACATCGCGATCTCGCGGGCTTTGTCGTGCGAACCCATCAGCGCAGCCGCATGCACGCGCAGCACGACAAACCGCGGGTCATCCGGGTGTTCTTCGCCCAGTTTCTCGGCGTACTGGGCCATCATCGGCCTGCCGACTGCCGGGTCTTCGCGCGCAAGAATCGCAAAGACGAGCTTGTGCGCCTCGGGGTCGTCGGGTGTCACCTCGGCCAGCAGATGCGCGGTCGCGAGTGCATCATCCTTTCGGCCCAGAGCCACCTCCGCCATGGCCTTGGCAGTCAATGCCGCCGTGTTGTTCTCGTCGAGCTTGAGGAGCCGAAGTGCGACATTCATGCGCTCGGTTTGCTGGTTGAGCTCGCCGTGCAGATCAAGAAGCAACTCGAGAGGTTCGGTTCGTGTGGGCGCAAGAKCAGCCGCGGTCTTCGCAAGTGAAACGGCTTTGCGCAACCCGCCGCCGCCCTGYGATGGCAGACGCCGGCTCGCGTCGGCGAGCTTGTACGCCACATCCGGATTGTCGCTGATTGCGGAGTTGTAGTACCCCAGCTTCTCGACCGCTTCCTCGAAGTTCCCGGCTTCGTACGCCGCAAACCCAGCCGCGTAGTTCTCGCGCAGCAAGCGTTCTTTGCTCTTTCCACGGGCGATGTGCAATGCAAGACCAGCAACCAACAGCACACTCAAGAGTGTGCCAAGGATGATCAGCCGCTTGATGATGCGCTTCTTTTTTTTCTTTCGCATGGTGTGTCGATCCGTGACTGCCAGTGGGTCTTCAGCTATGAGCGGAAGACGATCTTCTTGACTGTTTCGATCATGATCCAGATATCCAAACGCCACGAGTTGTTCTGCACATACTCGAGGTCGTAACGGATCCATTCTTGGAAGTCTGTCTGTGGCTCGCGTTCGCTTTTGACCTGCCACAGGCCCGTGATCCCCGGGCGCACGCTCAGCCGAGCCTCGCGCCACGCGGGGCAGTACTGGTTCTCTCTGTCAGGGCTTGGGCGAGGCCCCACGATCGACATATGCCCGACAAGCACATTAAAGAACTGAGGCACTTCGTCAATCTTAAACTTCCGAATCGGCTTGCCGATCTTCAGAAGACGAGGGTCGTTTTCCATGTGAAACTGAGGCCCGTCGGACTTGTTCTGCTTCGCGAGCTGCGCTTTGATCTCCTCGGCGTTACGGAACATCGAGCGGAACTTGATGCACGGGAATGTCCGGCCGCCAAAGCGCTGGCGGCGGTGCTTGAAGAAAAACGGCCTGCCGTCTTCGAGATAAATCGCTGCCATGACAAACGGATAGATCGGCAGCGTGCAGGCAATCCCAATAAGCGCCACAACGATATCAAATGTGCGTTTGGTAATCGCGCGGGAGGGGCGTTTTTTGACCGTCGGGATCAGCCTCCACGCCGAGTGCGTGACCGCGTACCAATCCACCTGCCCCGCATTGGTTTCGACACCCGGGCTGTCCGGCACAATCGCAGGACCGACGAGGGTCTCGCCGGACTTGAGCTCGTGGCCAGCGCCGATCCACGCCGGCCCGATGATCCGGGCGGTCGAATCGACCTTGACCGTTTCGTGGAGCCAAACCCCCGGGCTTGGCTGATAGACGCCCTCGATTACGCCGCTGGGCGATGCCCAGGCTTTGAGGATCCACCGCCGATAGTCTTCTGACCCGTTGATGTCATCCTTGAAGATCCGCCCGGGGACCCGTAGCGCGACGCGATCGTCGGTTGAGATCGTGGTCGCCAGCAACCGGGAGCCGAGTTTGCCCGACGCCGACGCGTTCCATGCCTTGGCGTATTCGAGCCTTGGCGTGATCCACAGCTGCGCCGAGTGCGTTTGCTTTGCATCATAGTTGCGCGTGAATTTGATGAACCTACCATCGTCGTCCGTTGACACGCTTTCGCGGTAGGGCGAGAGTTCCGTCTCGACAAGCCTCACCCGGATCGCGTGTGGCTGCATCCACGACATGATCCGCAGAATCTTGCGAACACCAAAGCCAACAAGCAGGTCTTCATCCAGAAGCACGAACAACTCTGGACCATCCGGGTCCGGCGCGGCTCCCCCCGGACGCACAATCTGAAACCCCCGGCTTGCCCAGTACCGATCATGGATCTCCGTGAGTTCAAGCCCCCAGAGCGAAGTCACCGAGTCGTTGCCGACGCCGGAGAGATGTTCGAGTTCTTGGGTTGCCATCGCGTTCACGTCCCGGTCTCATCCTCGGTTTTGAGAGTCCCGGCCCGGCCTTGGGGAGCGCTGTTCTCACGCATTGGCGAGGGTGCGGGCGTTGGAATGCTCCCGACGATCGATCGGTCCATATCAAGCGACTGCTCGCCGCTCATGCGTTGTATCTGGTGCATGCTGGGGGCACCGACCGAAGCTGCGCTGAGGCTCTTGCGCAAATCGTTGGGGTCCGCCCTGTTAAAGACGATCCCCGTGCTGCGAACACCCAGACGTTCGAGTCTCCCGACCGCTGCTTGGACAATGCTGTCCGACTGGCCGCGTGCGACCACAAGGAGCACTTGGTCGGCTGCCGCAGTCACGATGCCAGCTTCGAGGCTGCCAAGGACCGGACCCGTATCGATCAGGATGACATCAAACCGCTCGCGCAGCCAGTCGATGACTTGCTGGATAGGCCGGCTTGCAAGCTGCTCGGGCTTGCACTTGGTCGTGTCGCCGATCGGCATCGCATAGAGCTTGTCGGTCGCGGTGTGCTTGATGCACTTGGTGGGCTCAAGCCCGGTCAAGAGGTCCGCGATGCCTCGCCGACCCGTGAGTCCAAGCCGGGCGCTCATGCCGCCGCCGATGAGGTCAAGGTCGACAAGAATAGTTCTCAGCCCTGTCAGCGCGTACGAGGCACCAAGCGATTGGATAAGCGTCGTTTTGCCGTCGCCCGGCTCGGCGCTCGTGCACGCGATCACGACCGAGTTGGTGTCCCCAAAGCCCTGAATCGCCTGGAGCGTGTTGCGCAGGTTGTGGACGCTGACCGCCGCGATGCGCTCGTTCTCTGGGTCGTGCTGCTCGAGTTCAGGGAGCGTGCCCAAGAGCGGTGGCAGCGACGACACAGTTTCAATATCATCAACATACCGGAACGAACGGTTCATCGAACCCTGCGCGACGATGGCAGCCAGCCCCATCATGAACCCGGCAATAAAACCGAGGCCAGCAAGGACCGGCCGCTTGTCCTTGGCCTGCTTTGCGGGCGAGGGGGGGCCGAGCAGCTCAACCTGACCCTCTTGCAGGCGCTGCTGGTTGAGACGCAGCAARACSARYTGSCCGTTGAGGGTGCTTTTGGTTGTCTGATAGTGTGCRAGAACTTCGAGATCTTCAGCGATCTCATCTTGGGCCGCGCGATACTCACGAAGGCTCTGGTCGATTTTAGACTGTCGCTGGAGTCTGGCGTCGAGATTGGCTCTTCTGGTCTGGTCGTTCATCTCTTCGATGTTGATTTCGCCACTGCCGTCTCGAACCCGTGCCCGGACAACATTTGCGCGAGATTTAATCTGTGAAAGAAGCTGCTTCAAGTCGGCTTGTTGGATCTCGACTTCTGGGTACCGCGGTCCCATTTCTTCGACGAGATAGTCGATCTTGCTTAGGATCTGATCACGCAAAGAGATCAGCGCGCTGAGCTCTGCGTCACTGGGTGCCAATGCATCCGCGGTAAGCACGCCAGTATTTTCGTTTTCATTCCCCGTGGTTGTCGTTTCGTTTTTGCTGATCTGGATTGCAATTCTGAGTTCTTCGATTATGATCTGGAGCTGGTTCCGTTCGTATTCGAGCTGGTTGATCCGCGGCTGGAGATCGGATGTGCCATACTCCGCCGTCGCGGCATCGATCCCAGACCGGATCACAGCAATAGAGCTCTCAAGATCCCGGATCTGTGTGGTCAGTTCGTTTTCTTCTGCCAAGATCCCGTATTTCTCCGCCTGATACTGAATAAATGCTTCGGTGACAGCCTTGAGGGCTACTTGCGCGGTGTCTGGGCTAGAGGTGATGCATGTCGCGGTAAAGTACGCCTTGCGCCTGCCGCTGTCTGTTGAGATCGCACTTCGAAGCTGCGCTGCCCCGCGTTCAGAACCGGGCCAGCCCGCAGCCTGAAGATCAGGATTGTCCACCGCCAGCATGAGCACATCATCGGTCTTAAACTCGAGTTTTTTCCGATCAACGATGTCCTCGCGCCGCGACTCGCGGTTGAGGACTTCGCCATCCATGATGCTCACCGCGGACTTAATGCTAAACGTTACAGAACTCTGGTATGTAAGACCCGAGCGTGTGTACCCAACGATTGCAAAAATCACACCAAGCCCAACCGCGACAGCAAGCGTCAGAGGCAGCCGACCTCGGATCGAGCGCTTGGCAATCGCGAACAGGTCGAACACCTGCTCGTCTGCTTCGCTGTGGAGAAACTCCTCGGGCGTTTGCTTCTTCATGGGGGTACTGGATTCACCAAATGAATTGCTCAACTGAGTCCCTCCGCGACGGTCTCGATGACCGGGTCGAGTGCTGGTGCAAATTGTTCCAGCACCCTGATAACATCTTCGTTGGACGCGTCGCCGTCGAAGATAATCTGAAACTGGGCGGACCCCAGCAGGTTTCGTCGGCGGTTTGCCGACGCGTTGCGTACGCCGTCAAGGTCAGCGTAGATCGCCTGCGCCGGTTCTGGCTTGCCAGTCGTCGGCAACGCGAAGAAAACAGCCACGGTCATCCGGATGTGCTCACCGAACTCGCCGAGCTGGTCAAACCTGTACACACTCACATCGTGCTGGCCCCCGGCGAACCGTGCCGAGATGGTTTGGTGGCGCCCGACCTGGGACCAGCCCGTCGCCGGGTAGCACCTCGCCGGGTAGTGCCCCTGCATGTCGCGGACATCGGCGCAATGGACGATCACCACGCGGAACCGGTCCTGTGATGCGGTGTAGCCTCGATGGAGCACACGCGTTGGGCGGAGTGTCTCAAGAACCTGAGGCGGGGCGGCGTTGAGATCCCTCCCGATCCACTTGCCAACGCGATATGGCACCTTGTCGATCGTCCGGGCAACCGTCTCAAAGTACACACCAACACCCTCGGGTGGCGATGGGTTCAGCGTGCCGAGCGCCAAAAGAATGGTCAGCAGCGAAGCCGACACCAGTGGCACAGCTATCCGAAGCGCGGGATGGATCTGTTTGCGGGCCATGGTTACTCGCGCATCGCTCCATAGTTCAGCACCGGCAGCTCCATCCAGCGCAACAGCCGCATGATCGACCAGAGCACCCCAAGCGCAACGACCATCATGAACCAGCCCGAGAGGTCATGGAATGTCTCAGCTGTGCTCTTGCTCGCGTAGCCGTGGAAAAGAACCGTGGGCATCAGTCGAAGGATATTCACGATCACCGCCAGCAGCGGGCTTGTAGCCAGCAGCAGCGCTCGGACCARGGGYCGGGCGGGGATSGAGAATGCAAAAGTGTACGCCACGACCCCAAGAGCCGCGACCATGCGCATSCCGTTGCAYGCTTCTGCGATGATGACATTCTCGCCGTTGATGACCARGCCGTTGCCGGTYCGCATCACSGGYACRCCCGCGATATCAAGSAGRTACTGMGCACTGCTCGCGCTGACMTTCTGGAGCGGCCCAGCGATCGCAAGCCGGATGTCAGCCGGGATGGGCATCAGCGCAAGCAGCGCCACCGCAGGAACCGCCAWCTTGAGGATCGGCTTGTACCCGGCGACCGAAATAAACGCGCCGGTCACAAGCATGAGCGCCGAAAAATGCCAGTAAAGATCAATCGAGTTCCGCAGGCCGTACTCACCAAGCAGCCAAGCCGCGACGACAATGATCGGGCCGAATAGCGACGGCTCGGGCCTGCACCGGATCAGTCTCCCCCGGCGGAGCCACCCCAGCCAGAGCGCAACCGGGATCGCCAAAAGCACATGTGACTGCTCGGCATTCAACCAGCCAACCGTATAGAAGATGTCGTACCAAGCCTTCCACGACGCAGCGATCGCGGCGCACACGAGCACCACAAGTGCAATGAGATCGAGCTGTTTCCAGTTCCTGATCAACGGCATGGCTCGGTCCCAACGGCTCCCTGCTCAAATCGCGGCGACAACGCTGTCTACTACAATCTCACCCGCGGGCACCTCGGCCCCAGGGCAGACAAGYGACCGCACGACGATCGCGCCAGGCCCGACTTTCGAGCCGGGCATTACTACTGCATCGGCGACCACAGCATCCCGCGCCACCTCGGCATCTTCGGCGATGCGGGATTTGTCCTCCGTCTTCGTAATCGGGCTAAGCGGTCCGAGAACCGGGATCGTAGAAGTAATCGGACACGGCTYGCCCGATGCAATCGYCGACGCTGCCAAGAATTGATCGAGCGACCGCAAAGGGAACGGCATGAAGTTCCGCGTCGAAGATGTCCAGATCTTCATCCCATCCTCTATACACAGCGGGAGCCATTGCTCTTTGACATCCATAAACCCAGTGTCAGGAACAAGTTTCAACGCGGACGCTTTCATCAGCATAATCCCCGCTGGCGTGCCATCGGGGGTCTTGGCGACCAGCACATCGGGCTGGTGTTCGGTCCAATCCTCAATGAGTTGGCTCAGTGTGCCCGCGATATATCGAGCGGCCTCGGCGACCAAGATCACCGAATCAGGTGGGTCGTTCTTTGTGATGTCGCGCAGCACACCCGCGGGGCCTCGAAACTCATCGGGCTCGGCGAATGTGCGGACCTCGAAGCGATCGTCGACCAGCGCGTGGGTTGGCTCGTACGGCGGGCYGCTGTGAACCWCCCGGATGCTGGGGTGATCGATACCCGCACTGGTCGCGAGATGATCCAGCACATCGCACCACCGACCAAAGACGGTTTCCTTGGCGGTCAGCCAGAGTTCGAGCGTGAGCTGGTGGGTGAGCTTTGCCAAKGGRGATGGGACAAGCCCGCCCGCCAGCAGGATGCACGAATCCAGTCGCGGCAAGTCTTTATGACTCACCACCTCCGATTTCGTCTCGCTTTTTGGAGCCTGTCTGATCATCAAGGCTCAACCCCCAGGGATCGGCATCTGAGTATGGGGCACTCCCCCGGTATTTTATCGCCAAGATCGCCGATCGACTGAGTTTATCCCTGCAACCACTTCCACCGCGCATCAGGTACGGCCAGAACCCCCCCGAAACCGGGCAGCAAGCGATGCGATCAGCACTTTCACAGCAAACGGAATCCCGATGACGAGATACCGATGCGCCAGTCGCTTTGGGTCCTGGAACAGCCTGTGCGCCCATTCCAGCCCAAGCTTTCGGCACCACGCCGGCGCCCGCCGGACATCGCCCGTCACAAAGCTCAGGCTGATCCCGATGCCAAGAAACCACGCCTTGGGGAACTGCATCCGCAATTCATCGATCAGCCGCTCTTGCTTTGGGCACCCAAGCGCCACGAGCACGATGTCGGGCTGGGCATCTCGCAGCCCAGCGACGATCGCATCCATCTCTTCTTGATTCTTCTCAAATCCAAACGGAGGACACCGCGTCCCGACCACGCGCAGTCCATCGTATTTTTCTTTAAGCACAGCCTTGGCTTTCTCGGCGATGCCATCGTCCCCGCCGAGCAGGTACACGCTGCGATCATCAATTGCCGCGCGCTCGCAGAGGCTCCACACAAGATCAGACCCCGCGACGCGCTCGGGCAACGGCGTCCCCGCGAGTTTGCTCGCCCAGACCAGCGGCATCCCGTCGGCGAGCCGAAGTGTTGAGGGTTCGACAAGCTCTGCAAATGCCGCGTCGTGCGTGAGCTTGTGCAGGATGTCGAGGTTGGGTGTGACAACCCAGCCGCCCTTGCCCGCGTCGAGCGACTGCGCGATGTGGTCAACCGCCTGGCGCATCGTAATGCGATGCACCCAYGCGCCGACGATCGTGATGCGCTCGGGTTCTGCGATCGTGACGGGCTTGCTCATGCCGCGTTCTGGTGCGAGTTGCTGTGCGATGTGTCCCACTCCTTCATCGTGCGTTCGTTGGCTTCGCGCGCTGCGGCGGCCTTACCGATAACGAGCGAGCGGTGCTCGAATTTGCGCAAAAACCGGCGAAACTCGGGCGTGCCGTGCCTCGGGTAGCCGGTGAGCATGGACTTGATATAGCCAACCAAGATGCCAAAACCACCGACAAATATGGGGCGTTCTTTCATACGAAACGCGGTGACGGCGAGCATGTAGATCGGGCCGGTGCCCATGTACCACTTTGCTTTGCCCCAGCGCTGCCTGCCGTGAAAGATGCCTTTGTACGAAGACCCCATCATGCGCCGGTGGATGATGCGCAGCTCCGGGTGCTCTTCGCTCTGGGCGACCCAGCCCTTCATTCTGCACATGTGCCCGTCGATGCCGTCCCAGCCGACTTCCTCTGCGAAGCGCCCGATATCCTCGAACGCTTCGATGCGGAAGAACTTGGCGTTGCCGACTGCGTTTTCGTCGCCGGTGGGTTCGGGTTCGAGCGCGCCGTCGGCAAGGCGAAGAAAGAGCTTGCCCGAGTAGTTGCCGTAGCGTGGGTGCGAGAGCATCTTGTTGATGACAAGTTCRAAGTAGCGGGGCGGGAACTCGAGGTCCGCATCGATCTTGCACACGAAGTCAAAGTCGTCCTTGTTGATGGACTCATACCCCTCGTTGAACGCCGCGATCACGCCTGGCCCGACGCGGCGAGCGCCGGTGTTGACGCGGTTGTACACCTCGAACCACGGGTACTTGGCAGCAGCCTCGGCGAGGATGCGGGGCGTGTCGTCGGTCGAGCCGTCGTCTACAAAGAGACAGAGCGTCGGCGGCTCGGATTGCGCCGCCAGCGAATCGATCGTCGCCTGCGCGTGATCCGCTTCGTCTTTGCACGGGCAGATCAGCGCGTACCGGCGGCCTGTCTTGGGCGGGCTTTGATTCTCGGACGACTCGGGCATGGTCAGCGTTCTTTCTCGCTATTGGCTATTGGTGTCAAACGGTATCGGCGCATCGGCCCAGCGTCATTGCATCGACCTTGAGCACAAGCACATCTCGCATGGCCCGAGAACACCCGGAAATGTTGACGAGGTCTGAGATAACCCGGCGGCCCTGATCGGCGTGATGATCGGTCCTTGCTGGATGAAACCGGCACGCGATGGGGCTTTGGGGCAACCAACGGGCTTGGCGCGGCACCTTGTACCGCCTGAGCCGCTGAAGATGGATGCAGCCCCTGTGCTGGGGGTGACGCCTCGGGATTTGGGCGAACCCTGCCAAGGCTCACGGACCGGTCTTTGGCGGTCGATCTCTGAGCTAAGCCTTGAATTGACAAGGCGTTGTGGAGGTCGAATATGAACCTGACAAGCATGTGCAAGGCCGCATCGGTCGCACTCGTCATTAGTTCTGGAGCCGCGATGGCTCCCGCGGCGGCTCAACCGGCGGGGGACGGCGTCGAAATGGAGCGCATCGTAATAGCGATGCCAAACGGAAAGCGGATCATCCGCTATGTGCCTCGAACGACCAGGACCGGAGGAAACAACGGCGGATCGAACAACGACAACCCGCCGGGCGTCAGGCCACCGAACGACGACGGTGGAGACGATGATTCGGGGGGCGATCTTTTTACGCCCACCGATGTCCCAGATGACCTCGCAAGACAGGTCGCGATTTGGCTACAACTCTACCGTGACGGAAATATGCAAGCCGACATCAACGGCGACGGCATCCTCGACCCAAGAGACTACACAGCGCTGCTCGAGTTCCTCCGAGGCAACGACACCGGCGGCGGCGATACCGGCAACGGAGACGACGGCGGMRAYGACRSYGACAACGGYGGTGGYGRSGRYGGMGRMGAYGACGRYGRCWMMRRYRRYKSYRSSGRAGGCTGGACCGACCTGGCACCAGTCTCCGGCAGCAGAGTCATCTATGTCTCAAGCTCAGAGGGCGACGACTCAAACGATGGGTTGTCCGCGGCTTCGCCGGTGCGGTCTCTTTCAAGAGGCATGAGCAAACTCCGTGACGGCCAGCCCGACTGGCTCCTCTTCAAGCGCGGCGATACCTTCAGCGGCACATTCGGACGGTTCCAGTACAGCGGCCAAAGCGCCGATGCGCCATTGGTCGTCAGCGCCTACGGCAATGGTCCACGCCCAAAGATCCTCACTGGCACCAGCCCAGCATTCAACCTCGCGGGCAGCGGCACACGCAAGCACGTCGCCATCATGAGCCTGCACTTGGAGCCAAGCTCGGGCCACCCAACCGGCGGCATCCGAATCGTCACCGGCAACATCGAAGACTTCCTTATCGAAGACTGCTATATCAAAGAATATTCGGTCAACATCCTCGTCCAGGGCACACTCGGCAACACGATGGACAATGTCAGGATCCGCCGGAACATCATCCTTGATGCGATGGGCACAACGCACTCGCAGGCTATCTACGCCTCGCATATCGATGGGCTGACCATCGAAGGCAACATCATCGACCGCAACGGCTGGGACCACAGGGTCGGCCGAAGCGACGCGACGATCTTCGCACACAACTGCTACATCCAGCGCTCAGTCTTTGGGCTTGTCTTCAAGGACAATGTCATCATGCGTGCCGCATCTCACGGCTTGCAGGCCCGCATGGGCGGCATCATCGAGGGCAACATCTTCTATCAGAACCCGATGGCGATCATGTTCGGCAACGAAGGTGTCAAGTTCAACGAGTACGCCGTCGAAGGCAGCATCAAACACAATGTGATCCTCGAAGGCATCGACATCAACTCGAACCTCATCCGCGGCGCCGGCCTCGTGCTCCAGCACACCGCTTCCGTCGAAGTCACAGACAATATCTTCAGCAAAAACCTCAACGAACCCGGCAGCGTCTATGGCATCTCGATCGACGGACCAAACACCGCGCCCGTCCGCAACGCCCTCATCTCAAACAACATCTTCCACGACTGGGACCTCCCGTTCCGTGTCCACGACTACAACGCCGTCAGCGTTACCTTCWAGGACAATATYCTCTACCACTCGGACGACGACAAGCCCCTCATCAGGCACCGCCGGAGCCAGACCGTTGGCAATGTGGACTACATCAACAACCACTACATGCGCGCCGGCAACCAGGAGTGGTTCAAGCTCGGTTCGCTGGAGATCGATCTTTCCCAGTGGAGAAACGATCATGCCCAAAATGCACAACAGCTTGACGGCGCGTTCGCCGATGGTTCAAGAACCTTGGACACCTACGCCCGTTCGATTGGTCTGGATAACGCCCAGGCCCTGATCGCCGAGATGCGCGACATGCGTAAGGGCGACTGGGACGAGCGCATGACTCCAGAGGCCATCAGCGCGTACTTCCGCGAAGGCTTTGCGGTTGTCGGCGTGACCAACTAAGAGGATCTCGGAAAGCCGGGAGGAGAGAGAGCCCGGCCGCGCGGGAAACCGCGCGGCCGAGGATTGACAGGGTGGGCGGGGGCCTGCCCACAGGCAACCACCGGCGCACGCTGCCGGGCTATGCTGGGCAAGAGTGATGCGCATCGGCTATGTCATCCCGGAGTTTCCATCGCAGACGCATGTCTGGATCTGGCGCGAGATCCTCCATGTCCGCGAGTGGGGCATGCCGCTGACGATTTTCTCGACGAGCAAGCCGGGCACAAAAGACCGCGCCCGCCACGCCTTTGCCGACGATGCCGAGCAAGAAACCGTCTACCTCTGGCCAAGGCCCGCGCTCAAGGCGATCGGCGCTGTCGCCGGTGAGATGCTTCGGCACCCGATTGGTTTCTTGTCCTGCGTCAAGCTCGCGTTCACGCTCGAAAGCACCAAGAACCGGGGGAAGGTCCGGCCGTTGTTGCCGCTGATTCTTCCCGCGTGCATCATGGCCGGCGAAGTCCGCAGGGCCAAGATCGACAAACTCCACTCGCACAGCGTCGCCCGAAGCGCGGTGCTCTGCATGATGGTCAAGAGGCTGACCGGCGTGCCGTACTCGCTGACACTCAACGCGGACCTGTCGTGGTGGGGCGGCGGGGTCGAGCAGAAGATCCAGGAATCCGCGTTCACCATCTCGATCACGCAAGGGCTTCTTGCCGAGCTCCGTGAAAAATTTAGCGCGATCCCAAAGGACCGGACGCTGCTCGGGCGCATCGGCGTGGACACACAGCGCTGGGCAAGACCCATCGACCGCCCGCTGCCAGTTGATGATGCAAGGCGCATGCGGATCGTCAGCGTCGGGCGGATGCACCACAACAAAGCGTTCGATATCCTGATGAAAGCCGCCAAGAAGCTGACCGAAAAGGGCTACGAGATCGAGGTCCGCATCATCGGCGACGGCGACGAGCGCGGCGGCCTCGAAGCCATGCGCCGCGACCTCCAGCTCGAAGGCATCGTCTCGTTCCTCGGTTCGATGTCAGAAGACCAGATCATCGACGAGTTGTTGACAGCCGATGTGTTTAGCGCGGTCAGCCGGCACGAGCCGCTGGGTGTTGTGTACATGGAAGCGATGTCGCTGGGCGTGCCCACACTCGGGACAACCTCGGGCGGCGTGGGCGAGATCATCGACGACGGCGACAGCGGCTTGCTCATCGAACCCAATGACCCCGACATACTCGCTGCGGCGCTCGAGCGTCTGCTCACAAACCCAGAACTCCGCAAACGCATGGGCGATGCGGGTCGGCGCGCGATCGTTGAGAAGTTCGACAGCCGAATCGGGGCCGCCACGATCTACGAGAAACTCATGGGAAAGCCCGCGCCGGTGACAAAGCCCTCCAAACTCAAAGCGGCGGCTAGCGCGTGAGCACCCAGGACAAGCCGATCCAAGAACCCTCACTCAAAGCAACGACTATCAACGCGTCGATGTGGTCGATGGGCGGCTTCGCGGTCGGCAACTTCCTCCGCCTCGCTTCAAACATCATCCTCGCGTACCTGCTCACCGACAACATCGCGGCGCTGGGCCTTATGGCCCTCGTCACCACATTCCTGCAAGGCCTGCGCATGTTCAGCGACATGGGCCTGAACCTTGGCGTGATCCAGCACAAGAAGGGCGACAGCGACTCGTTCGTCAGGACAGCGTGGACACTGCAAGCGATCAGAGGCGTCGTGCTCTACGGCGCGTGTTGGGCTTTCGCCGCACCGTTTGCCGCGTTCTACGACGAACCGATCCTCACGCAACTCATTCCCCTAACGGGCCTCATCACGGTCTTCAACGGCWTCGCATCGTCGGGCCTTATTCTCGCCAAGCGCAATCYCGATGTGAAAAAGCTCACCTTCATCGAGGTCGGCTCGCAAGTCGCGGGGTTGATTGTGGTGATGGTCTGGGCGTTCCAGTCGCCGAGTGTTTGGGCGCTCGTTGCAGGCAACATCACAGGCGCGGTTGTGCGGACCGTRGCCTCGCACATCGTGTTTTCTCAGCGGAGGGTCTGGTTCGGGTGGGACAAGCCCGCCGCCTCTGCGCTCTTGCGATTTGGCGGCTGGATCTTTGTCGCAACCGTCCTGACCTTTGCATCGTCACAGATCGACAAGCTCGCGTTTGGCAAGGTCTTCAATGTCTGGTCGCTTGGTATTTTCGGTGTCGCCGCGACATTTGCGATGGTGCCCACGCAGGCAGTCATGCGGCTCGGCAACCAGGTCGTCTTCCCTGTCTACGCCAAGGTTGTCAACCGGGGTGATGACCTGTCAACGGTTCTTGACCGCGTGCGCAACCCCGTGCTGGTTATGACAGGTTTGGCAGCCAGCGGCATGTTCGCCGGCGGGCCTTGGCTCATCAAAGCGCTGTACCCGCCCGAGTTCGTAGCCGCGGGCTGGATGCTGCAACTGCTCTCGGTCGGCGTGCTCTTGCGCGTGATGAGCGAAACATCCAAAGCGGCGCTTCTGGCGATCGGCCAACCAAAGGCGGTGGCGATCGGACAGGCGATGAAACTGGTCTTCTTCGCCGTGCTCGCGCCGATCGGGTACACATACCTTGGCATGATGGGCTTCGTCGCGGCGCTCTCACTCTCGGAGTGTGGCAGATACGCCTCGATGGTCGTCCTCGCCACGCGGAAGAACCTGCATGTGCTGCCGCGCGATGCGGCTGCGTGCTGGATGACGGTCGCCGCCTCGGTCGCGGGTATGTTCGCCGGCGATGCCGCTGCGGGGTTGATGGCGCCGGGCCGGCTTCAGGCCGCCGTTGGGCTAGCGGTGGCTAGCGGCGTGGTTGCGGTATTCTGGCTCAGGCCGATGCTGGGTAGCGTCCGAGAACTCAAATCGAGCCGATGAGCGTCGCGTTCCCGCCTTTTCTTATGGTCCTGCCCGCACTGGCCGACTGAACAAGCAGGGACGCCTTGTGCGCGATGGGTCCGAGAATCGGGCCGACTACGATCCATAACCCAGATTCGGAGCCTTCAGAACCGTCATGACACCGCTGGTCAAAATCGCGATGCTCGGCTGGTTTTACGCGGTGGTCCCCGCGCTCTTTATCTTTTTGCCAAAGCGCACCGCCGCGTTCAGCGGGCTTATCTTCGGCTGGCTCTTTCTCCCTTGGGCGGTCAAGTACTCGCTTATTGGTCCGATCGACATTACACGCGACTCGGCGGTCACGCTCAGCGTGCTCGCGTGCATGGTTGTGTTCGATCCAAAGGTACTGCTCAGGCTGCGCCCATCGTGGCTCGATCTGCCAGTCGTCGTTTGGTGTATCTCGCCGTTCTTCACATCAATCTCAAACGGCCTCGGCGCGTACGACGGCAGCGCTTCGATCCTCAGCCAACTCTGGCAGTGGGGCATCCCGTATCTCATCGGTCGCGCCTATGTCACCAACGCCCAGGCGCTACGGCACCTTGCAATGGTGCTCATCGTCGCTGCGATTGCTTACATCCCGTTCATCCTCTGGGAAATCCGGTTCAGCCCGCAGATTCACAAACGCACCTACGGCTATGTCACCTACGACCACGGCGGCACCGCGCTTCGCAGGCTCGGCGGATACCGACCGCTCGTCTTCCTCCGCCACGGCCTAATGCTCGGCGTCTTCATGGCGATCACGGCGCTCCTGGCCATGTGGTTCTGGCGCACAAGGACAATCGAAAAACTCCCGCTTATGCCCCCGGGAATGCGAGGCAAAGAAGCCGTGTTGCGCAAAGACGGCAAAGGCAAACGCATGATCGATGCCCTCGGTCCGGCGGTTGTGTTCTGGCCCGTGGCGTTCGGTCTCGTCATGATCGCGGTACTCTGCCGGGCGCTCAACGGGATGCTGCTGCTGGCGTTCGGCTTGGTGGTGCTCTGGGCGCTCAAACACTTGAAGACGCGCGTTCCGCTCGTGCTCTTTGCGATTATCCCATTTGCGTTTGGTGGCTTGCGCATGAGCGAATCGGTCACCGGCTTTGTGATGACGAGCCGATCCTCAATGTGCTG
>NVSP01000011.1 GCA_002732755.1 Phycisphaera sp. | reverse complement strand
CGTCGTCGACTCGACCGCAGCGCACCGGAACGAATGCTCATCGCACAACCGGCGCAGCGCTGCCATTCCGCCCGCGGACATCCCCCCGATCCCGACCCGACCAAGATCAAACAGGTGCGCATCATCTCTTGCTCCAAGCGCTTCAAGCACACGGTCAATCTCTCGTACCATCTGGTCAAGTACCCCCGGCGTGTCATCCGGGCTGTGCAGCTTCGGCTCAGCACGCTGGCCATGCCCCGGCAGATCAACCGAGACCGCCGCGATCCCTGCGCGGATCCATCGCAGGTATCGCCCGCCATCGAGTTCTTTGTTGACAGTTCTGCCGTGCATCCAGAACATGACCGGTGCAGGCTTCACCCAATCCGGATGCGCAATGAGCGTCGGCACATCGGCGAGCGTGGTCAGCTGCGATTTCTCGCTGAGCGCACGCGGGAACATGGCAAACCTAGGTTCGATCTCATGTGGCTCCGTCAAAGCGACAGCTTCTGGCCACGCTCAATGGCTTTGGGCAGATCCGCCTTGGCAAGATCGCCCGCATCAAGCGCGGTCATCGCGCCGATCTCGAGCACACAATCCGCTTTGGCGTGCCCATCTCTTGGCACAGCAACGCCCGCGGCTTCGAGCCAGATCGCTGCACGCTCTGTTTGAAGCTCCCGGCTCGACTCGGCGCTATCAATCCCGCTGGCGTTCTTGATCGGAGCAAACTCTTGCACCCGCGAGGTCTCAAGAATAATCGACCGTTCCGCAAACGGCATCGCATCAAATACAAACCGTTCGAGCTTCACGCCGTTGGGCTCTGCCGGAGTAACCGCCTCGCCCGTCTCGGTGTTGATGTGGGCGATCTTTTTGACCGCACGGTGGTAGGGGAGCGTACACGCCGGGTCTGTGTTGACCTTCTCAACAAACTCGACGCTGAACGCATGGATCGCCGGGTTGCCAGCGAGAAACCTCAGCGAGCCGTCGGCGTTGGTCTCACGCTGAAGCTCCATTGGCATGTCCGAATACTCAACAACTTGCGTCCGTCCATCGATCTCGGCAAACAAGCCGACCTTCTCCTCGGCGTACGCCTTGGGCAGCATCTTGGAAGACATCTGCCCCGACGAATCCGGTGCCGATGCGTGCAGCCCAAGAAACAGCGGGTCGGCGACGCGCACCAGCGGGTTGTCCACCTGAAAATAACTGATGTGCTCGACGCCCCGTTCTTTCAGCGTGGCGATTGCGCCCGAGGTATAGAGCGCCTTGAGCGACCCGCCGTGCCCATCCGGGCTTGCTGCCAGTGTGTACGCATCGCTCATCAGCATCTTGCCCGTCGCAAGATCAAACGATGGCATGGTCCCTTGCGGGAAGAACATCACATTGTTCGCATCAAGCCCGAAGTGTGAATGCTCTTTGAAGAAGCCGACCGTCGCCTCGTGGTTGAGCGGGCTGGTCATGACGAGCCAGGGCACCGGCGTGCCGTACTTGTTGCCAGTTGCCTTGATTCCTTCGGCAAAGAGTTGAAACAGCGGCTTGCCCGTGACAGCCCCCGCCGGGTAGCAGCCCTTGGGCCCGTCATAGCCGAGCCGAGAGCCTTGCCCGCCCGCGACCGTAAAGCACGCGACCTTGCCCGCGCGGAGCAGATCCTCACCCGCGGCGATGTACTTGGCTGCGTCGTATGACCGGACCGTTGAAGTCGCGTCGGCGGGGTAGTAGATGGCGGGCTTTGTGTCACTGGACATCGAGAACGCCGGGGCGGAGGTGACATAGGTATCGATCAACGACTTCATCGCCGAGAGGTCTAGCTTCTCGAGTTGCTCAACCAGCAGCGAGAGCTTGGCATCGTTGAGCGTGTTGACCTGCGACAGGACATTGTCCTGACCGGCGGCAACGAGGGACTGGCGAAGCGGTTCGGGCACAGCCATGCGGTCGTTCTCCATCAAACAGGCAAGTGTGAAATGACACCCGATCGTACCTTGCCGCACGCGCCCGGCAATCTTTGCCGCGCTTAGAGTGGCCCATGACCAGATCAGCCCATCCTTCGCCAAGGCACATGCTCCGCACCAGACCAGAATCGCCGGTCGTCGCGCCCTCGGTCCTCGCTGCCGACTTTGCCGATCTCGCTGCCGATTGTCAGAACGCACTCGACGCTGGAGGCAAGCTGCTCCACCTTGATGTGATGGATGGCCACTTCGTCCCAAACCTCAGCTTCGGCCCCGGACTCATCGAAAAACTTAGGCTCGCGCTGCCCGATGTCTGCTTCGATGTCCACCTGATGATTTCAGACCCGGCGAGCTATATCGAGCCATTCGCAAAGGCCGGCGCGGACCACATCTCGTTCCACTGCGAGGTGCTCGATGTCGATGAGGCCAAGCGGCTCGCGGATCGTGTTCGAGATCTTGGCTGCACCGCGGGTATTGCGATCAACCCGGAGACAGCGTTCGAGAAAGTTGAGCCGCTGCTGGGTTCATTCGAGATGCTGCTGGTGATGTCCGTGCATCCGGGTTTCGGCGGGCAATCGTTCATCGCGGAGGTTCTAAAAAAGACAGCCCGTGGCCGAGATGAGGGGCCAGAGGGCTTGATTCTGGAGATGGATGGCGGCGTATCCCCAGATACCGCAAAGCGTTGTAGAGATGCCGGGTGTGACCTTCTCGTCGCCGGCTCGGCGCTCTTTGGCAAACCAAAAGGCGAGAGAAGCGATGTTGTTCGCAGTATGATAGGATAGCCTGCGAGTTCTCGGTCGCGGCGTTGCTCCGAGAAATGAGACGACTGTGCCCCGGCACCGGCTGTCCTGCTAGACTTGCAGCCCTTGTGGCGGCCAGGCTGGAAGCCTTGTCGAGAGATCGCGGAGGAAGACCACGGCCACCGGCGTTCTGAGCCGATGGCTGAATCGATCATGGCGAAACCCGAACACATCAATGTGCTGATTATCCGTTCAGGCCAGAGCGAGTGGGATATCACCGGCCGACTCGTCGGTCAGGCTGATCTCCCCCTGTGCGAACAGGCCAAGAAGGATCTCGTAGAAACATCGGCGCTGCTCGATGGTGCAGAACTCAGCAGCATCCTTCACGCCCCCGATCAGTGCTCAAAGGCAACCGCTGACGCGTACGCACGGGTCACGGGTGCCAAGGCCAAGGCGGTCGAGGATCTGGCGGATATCGACCTCGGCCTCTGGGAAGGACTCCGAAACGAGGACCTCGAAGAGAAAGCACCAAAGGCGTACCGAGGCTGGCGCGAGAACCCGGCCAGCGTCATAGTGCCCGAGGGCGAGTCGCTCCTCGACGCCAGTGACCGGATTTCGGTGGCGCTGGCCAAGGCTTTGGACAAGCTCAGGGCACCCGATCCTGGTGTTGGAGTTGTCCTGCGACCGATGGCATACGGATTGATCCGGTGCTGGTTGACCGGACGACCGGTAAATGAGCTGTGGGAGGTCATGGAAGGCCCCGCTGCAGAGTGGCACGAACTTTCAAGGGCCAAGCTCAGGCAAACCCGCGAAGTCAGTCGAATCGGTAGCTAACCTCCACTCGCCGATGGCGGATGCCGGAGGCACAGGAGCGATGAATGTCGCCAGCCGCAACGCGAAGTTGGACACAGGTGCAAAAGACAGGTACCAAGAGCAAAAGCTCGATCCCCGAGGGGCTATGGCTCCGCTGCCCCGGCTGCAGCCAGATGATCTATCGCAAACAGATGGAAGCGAATCTTTCCATCTGTCCCGACTGCGGCCATCACTTCCGCATCGGCGCTTCAACGCGTGTCGAACAACTCATCGACACCGGCACATTCGAGCGTCTCTTTGCAAACATCGAATCAAACGACCCGCTCAAGTTCCGCGACCTCAAGACCTACCGCGACCGCCTGCTCGCTGAGCAGATTAAGAGCGGCCAGACCGACGCGATCATCGCGGGCGTGGGCTTTGTCAAAGGCCGCCAAATCGCGCTTGCGTGCATGGACCTGACCTTCATGATGGGCTCGATGGGCTCGGTCGTGGGCGAGGTCTTGACCCGGACCATTGAGCATGCGACGGAGCACGATCTGCCGCTGGTCATCGTGAGTTGCYCCGGCGGCGCACGCATGCAGGAATCGGGCCTGAGCCTGATGCAGATGGCAAAGACCAGCGCAGCACTGGCACGCTTTGATGATGCGGGCGGCGTGTACATCTCAGTCATGACCGATCCGACCACCGGCGGCGTGACCGCCAGCTACGCCATGCTCGGTGATGTCATTATCGCAGAACCCAAGGCGCTCATCGGCTTTGCCGGCCCACGCGTSATCCGCCAGACCATCCGGCARGATCTGCCCGARGGTTTCCAGCGCTCSGAGTTCCTGCTCGAGTGTGGCATGGTCGATCAGGTTGTCTCTCGTCACGACATGCGGAACCAACTCGCACGCCTTGTTGACTACGCCGGCGGCTGAGTTTCTTGACCAAGCAGCACAAAGACGGGCCGATGACCAAGAGCCAAGACGCGACCAAGGCAGTGTCGGGGTTCACCGTGAGGTGGCACCACGCGATGCTTGCCGGGCTAATCCACGCGGGGCTTATGTTTCTGGCCTTTCCGCCGATCTCGCTCTTTGGCATCAGCTTCATCGCTGCGATCCCGCTCCTCTGCATCGCCTGGCACACCAATCGCCCCTTCCGTCACGGCTTACTTGTTATGGTCGGGATGTTGCCGTTCTACGCGTACCACAGCGACTATGTCTTTCGGATTACCGCGGCGGGGTATGTGCCGCTGGTGATCTACCTCTCCGCATGGCCCGGCATCTTTGTGTGGTGTGCGGGCATCGTCCGTCGCCGATTGCCCAAGATCCCCGCGGTGGTTTTGCTCCCCGTGATTTGGACTGGGCTTGACACGGTGCGTGGCGAGATTATCTGGGGCGGGTTCGAGTGGTACCAGATCGGTCAGCCGTTGATCGAGGTGCCAGCGATCGCCAGTGTCGCGTCGCTCGGCGGCGGGTACCTCCTCACGCTGCTCATCATCACCCTTGGCGCGTTGGTATTTGATCTGCGATCCTCGGCAAGCAAGAAAAAATCGGCGTGGGGCATGGCGGGGCTWGCGCTTGTGGTTTGGAGTGTTTCACTCTTTGGATACGGATCACAAGCCTCGGGCGATGGGTTCACACTCAGGCTCTCGCTCATCCAGACCAATGTGCCGCAGGACAACAAGGTCGGCTGGACACTGGATCAGCGTGCCGCCGACTTCCGCGAGTTTTCGGAGATGACGGTTCGRGCCGCCGCCGAAACTCCGGACCTGATCGTTTGGCCCGAGACCATGTTCCCCGGCTTCGCACTCGACGATGCGGGCGCTCTTGCAATCCAGCGCGATGGGTTTGGCCATGCGAACGATATCCGCGAGGCATTTCTTGCATTTCAAGCGCAACTGGGTGTTCCGATGTTGGTCGGTGCGATTACAGCCGAGGGGCTGCGGATTGATGAGGATGGAAAGCAAACCCAAGATGCAACATACAACAGCGCGTATGTGATTGCCGATGGAGCGGTCCAGCCCGGCAGGTACGACAAGCTCGCACCAACCCCATTCGGTGAGACACTGCCGTATATCAACAGCGTCCCTTGGCTCAAGAAAATGGTGCTCAGGATCGGGCTTGGCGCCTCGGGCATGGACCTCGGGCTTGAAGCTGGCAAGAACGCGAAGCCCTTAGAATTGCAGATTGCCAATCGAACGATCCATGTCGCAACGCCGATCTGCTTTGAGTCCACGAAGTCAGCGGTCTGCCGAGACATCGCCCGTGGCGGCCCCGGCGCGGACCTGCTGATCGTGATGACCAACGACGGCTGGTTCGGCGRGTCAGACCACATCCGCCAGATGCACCTTCTCCTGGCACGGTGGCGGTGTGTCGAGCTTGGGCTGCCGATGGCAAGGGTKGCCAAYACRGGGCAGTCSTGCTTTGTTGAYRMSAMKGGGCGGGTGACGGCTCTGCTCCCGGCACGCGAACCCGGCATCCTGACTTCTGAGCTTCTTATTGAACCCGGGCGAGCCAGCACGCGGTACAGTTCGATCGGCAATCTCATAGGATGGGCGACACTCGCGGGCTTGGTTAGCCTGCTCGGCGGCTCGATCTTCATGAGATTCAAAGAAAAACCATCACTCGACACGAAGAGAGATTCATGACCACGATTCATACAACACGGCTGATGGCAAAGCGGGCAGCAATCGCGGTATTGGCAGGCATCATGGCGGGATGCTCGGGTTCACCGACAAGGCCGCAGGACCGCGACGGGGTTGTTCTGGTCGGTTCCGAGCCAACGAGCTTTGACCGCCGATCGACCCAAGAACTCCGGCGAGACTTTGGCGGGATCGCAAAGCAAGAAGAACTCTTCGCCGAGGCATCCATGCTGCTCGAGGCATCGACACTCTCATCAGATCCGCAGTCACGGGCGCACGCCTACGAGGCGCTCGTGCAATTGCCTCGGGTGCTGACAAGGGTGGTTGGCCGTGGGCTTGTCGATGAGAACTACGGCGTGCGCAGCATCGCCGCGATGTCCATCGGAAAGGCCAAAATCCGGGGGCACGAGGAACTGCTCACGCTGCTTTTGACCGATGAGTCGCCGTTTGTYTCGACCGCWGCGGTCTTTGCGWTGACGCARACGRGCCAGCCGGTCGACCGCTCTCAGCTTGCTGRGTTTCTKTTYAATGACGACGAYCCGGGGYTRCGGGCGCATGTYGCGTTTYTGCTTGGCGAGATGGGCGAGGAGTCGGCCCTGCCGTTGATCAAAGACGCGGCGCGGAAGCCCATGCCCAAGGTCATGTCGGCTCGGCTTCGGATTCTCGAACTCCAGCTCAGTGAAGCGATGGTCAAGCTGGGCGATGATTCCCAGCTCGAACCCATCCGGGCGGCCCTGTTCCCGGCGCTGGCGTCGGATCTGGAGGCGACCGCGCTGGCAATCCAGGCCCTTGGCGAACTCAAGGACAGGTCATCAAGGGGCACGCTCGCGCTCCTTGCAGAGTCCGCGGGACCAAAGGGGGAGCTGATGCCCCCTGAAATCCTGCTGGCGATCGCGATCAGCATGGCCAAATTGGGGGATCAGAACGGCTGGTACTTGGCAGATATGTTCTGGAGGAGCGAGCGGGATGTGGTCCGGGCTGACTCGGCATCGGTGCTGGGATGGACCAAACGGGTCGAGGATCTGGAGAAACTAGAGCGGATGCTCTCGGACCCATCCGAGAGGGTTCGGGTGTCGGCGGCGGCTGCCTTGGTCCGCAGACTCAAATAATCCTCAACTATTCCTCATCTGGGGGCAAGATGGGCTGGCGGAATGGGTCCGGGTGACGCTACACTGTCAGCAGAGCGGCTGGGATGCCGCAGCCCAGAGCGGGTGACATCCACGGGCCAAGGCGGGCCGGTAGGGTGTAGCCGTCGGAGACCAGCGGGGTAGCCGACGAGGCCGAGAGGCCATTGCTCAGCAGCGAATGGACATGAGACAGGGGCGCGGCCCTAGTGTCTCAGATCGACGGCTTGTCGCCAGCGCGGCTGCCTCAAAAGGACTGGAGCGAAGTAGTGCATATCTTGACAAAGATTCTGGTCGTGTTCGCAGCCGTACTGAGCCTTGGGCTTGCGGCTCTGACTTCTTCGTACGCCATGAACCGTGATGCGATCACCGGGTCGTTCAACGACGCGGTTGCCGCTCGGGACAAGGCCACGGCGAACTATGAGGCCCAGAGCAGCGATTTCTCGAGCCAGCGGTCTGAGCTGGGTACCCAAATCAAATCGCTTGAGAATGAGACCATCAGTTTGCAATCCGGCAAGCGCGATGCCGAATCCAAGCTTGCTGAGCTCAGGCTCGAAGCTCGCTCGGCCAGTGACCGTGCCGATTCGGTAATGCGGCAGATCGGTTCTCTCGGTGAGACCGTTGACACGCAGGCAGGGATCATCGGCAGCAACAACACCGAACTCAGAAGAACCCGCGAAGATGCCCTCAAGACCCGCGAGCAGAACATCGCGCTCTTGGACAGGATTAACGACCTCGAGAGCCAGAACGAGGTGCTGACCCAATCGAACCGTTCGCTTCTTGAATCGATCACAGAGATGCAGGACAACGAGCAGAACGGCGGATTTGGTGTTGCAGCAGCAAGCATCACAGAGCCTCGCACCCTCGCTGGGGATCTTGTCGTCGGTCGCGTCCGCGAGGTCCGCAGCAACAACGGCCAGCAATACGCCGAGGTTGATCTTGGGACACGCGATCGCCTCCGGGAAAACACGAAGCTGCACATCACCCGCAACGGCAACTTCGTGGCCAACCTCATCATTGTCCGCACCGATCTCCAATCGTCCGTCGGTCTTGTTGACACCATCGGCGACAACTCGGTTCAGGTTCGCGCTGGCGACATCGTCCTGAGCAGTCTTACCCGCTAACTCGGCTACGACAGGAGATCGAACGATGGCAAAGAAGCAAAAACAGCAGCTTGCGATGAAGATGCCCGGCKRCSRSMSRYYMSRYTYYGSMGKMCCYSMWSTGYWCRCSRKGCTYMKGKYMKYSGMKSWRYWYSKSCYSGRTGYCRYSMMSAYGGTGATGTACTACGCAGCGGTTGAGGTGAGTCCGGAAAGCAACCCTTTGGCGCTCCAGAAGGAAGGCCAGATCAAACTCCCCAACCTTGCGAACTGAAACGATACGAACCGCTGTAGAGGCTTGACTCATTGTGGGCCGGGTCTATATTTGCGGGTGCCGATGCCGATCAACTGGTTGGTCGTGGGCGACGGGGTGGTAGCTCAATTGGTTAGAGCATCGGACTGTCGATCCGAAGGTTGCGGGTTCGATTCCCGTCCGCCTCGCTTTACAAGCCCCCGCAATGCGGGGGCTTGTTTGTTTTTGAGCGTGGGTTTCGAATCAATATTTTAGAGCAATTTCAGTATCTCTGTCGCGTGTATGTTGTGCTTTGTCCCCGTGCCACTGACCCGCCTTCGGGTCAGTGCTCCCTGCAAAGTACAGCAAAGCACAAAAGAGCACAGACCTGCGGATAGGTCAGTGGCGAGGTCGCTCGCTACAGTTTGACAGAAACCGCTCTAGAGCATCTTGCATAATCACACTCGGCGTGCCACGGCTGTGTCAGCCGTGTCTTCTGTGATTCTGATGCCAGAACAGCCCACACGGCKSRYRCRGMYRTGRMACAWGATTGTGCAAGACGCTCTAGTATGTGTTTGGATGCAAAGCGAAGGGCGGGTGATCGTGTTCAAAGAATGGTCAGGATTCATGGATGAACGCATGCCGGGCTATCGGAGAATCAAGCGTCTCCCACGCCAACTAATGAGGCTCTAGCAGAGGGCCAAGAAGCAGAGAACCACGAGAGTCGCGATACGCTGGCGGTGGGGAGTGAAGATGGTCTGTGTCATGGCGATTCACCTCTTAAGTTCACTATGCAGAAGGCAACCGCTGTGCCAATCGCTGGCAGGCGGCTCCGCGGTCCTTCGCAGAGGTACTTCAAGGTCGTTCGTGCGGGCTTGGTGCCCACATGCCACATCCGTGCAACCAATGTTGTACCACAGCAACACCCTCGCGTGCGCGCTGGTTGCCCTGTTTTTTACGGTTCTCGGACCACAATTCTCAAATGCCCAGCAAAGCACCCCCTCAGATGAGCCACCCAGCCTCACCGAAACGCTTGATGCGTACGAACTTGTCGAGCCGTGGGTTCGTGATTTGGAGGTCCCTGAGAACGCAGAAGGCCCAAGCGTGGTCGGCGCGTGCATCACGCTTCGGTTTGATGGCAAAATCATGGGCCTTGGCACGATCTACGGCGGGGGCACGCTCTCGCTCCCAGAAGCAACCCGCCTCGCTGTGGCGCAGGCCAGGAAGAATCTCCCCGTCATGCGCGACGCGATGGCGGACGATCGACTGCGGATCGCGGCCCAGCAGATGACCATCAGCGTCGAACTCGCCGGCTCGGGCATACCGCTGGGCAAAGGAAGCTACCAGCAGGTCGCGGCTCTCTTTATCCCGGGCGTTCACGGCGTGGCGCTCCGCATCGACGACTTCGCGGCAGCAGCGTACCCGGGCGAGATGCTCTGGATGAATCAGGAAGCAACGAGCGCCATCCAGAGGCTTATTTCTGCGATGACAGGCGATGTCGAACTCTCACTTCGACCCTTGGAAGATGTGCTCAAAGCTGACAACATCGCGGTGCTCAGATTCCGCACGCGACAGGTTGCCCAGCTCAAGCCGCTGGGCGAGGCTCGGCTCATCGAACGGGGCGGGAGGCACATCCTCCCGGTTGCGGTGCGTTCAAGATCTGCGATCGAGGAGTGGGCCAACGGGCTTGCGGGCTTTGTCATCGGTCAGCGTGGCGTGGGGATCTATCTCCCCGTCGCGGGAACTGCAAGCCAGCCCGCCAAACCCATCGACAACGCCATGCGCATGTACGCGTTGATGCGGTTCGCATCGGTGACCAAAGATGAAGATTTGGCAGCCAAGGCGTTAGAAGAAGCAGCGATCGAAGCCGACGCGTTGCTCAAACTACTCGAAGGCGCAACGCTGATCGGAACGCCCGCTGCTGCGATCCTTGCGGTCTGTATCGAAGGCGGTGTTGAAGTAAGCGACATTCACGAAGAGACCATCAAGATCCTGCACGAGGGGCTTGGTTGGCTCGGCGACAACATCGCCCAGCGGCCTCTCCAGGAACGCTCGATGATCGCGTGGGCACTTGCGAGTATTGGCGAGACGGACAAAGCAAGCGAGATTATGCCCCAGTGTCGGCGGGTGGAGTCGCCGGGCCAGTACCCGAGCTTGATGCCCTGGCTCGGATACGCCGAGCGCGAGCTTGCGGGTGATGCGGACATCCCGACCGCCATCGCGCTGCGGCAGATGCGCGACAAGATCTGGGAGTACCAGCTCACGGCTTCAGATATCGAGGGGCTTTCGCCCGACCTGCAAGGCGGGATCGTGTTCACAGCAGCAAGAAACCCCACCCCGACATGGTCGGCGGCTCGGCCCTTGTCGTTTGTTGCGGTCATGCTCGGCGATCCACGCTTCACTGAAGCTGATGAACTGGGGGCAGAGATGTCCCGGTTGTTCGATTCGCTGCGGTTCTTGCGTCAGCTTTCCGCCGGCGAGCACGAGGCGCATATGTACCAGAACCCACAGGCTGCGATGTGGGGCACGCGGGCAGCGGTGTGGGATCAGACGATGCCGATTTCGGCGAGTTGCATGACGCTCCTGACGCTCTGTGAGACCCTCGAATCACTCGATGCCCTCGAAGCAGCCTCGCGCCCCGATCGGCCTTGAAAAAGCAGGGTTTTCGCAGCGAATTGACAACGAGAAAACAGGCCCAAAAAACATCGCCAAGGCAGGTCCAGAATCGGGCGTTTGCCTACCATAGATAAGCGCATTTTTGAGGCCAAACGCCGCAACTCTGGAGCCATGCAAGCATGAGCGACAACGACGAGAATCAATCCACCGAGCACAACCCCATCGCCCCGATCATTATCGGCAAAGTTGTCGATTTAGAGATCGAGGTTGAGCTCAAAAACAGCTACCTCACCTACGCCATGAGCACCATCATGGACCGGGCCTTGCCCGATGTCCGCGACGGGCTCAAGCCCTCGCAGCGGCGCATCCTCGTGGCGATGAATGACCTCGGGCTGCGTCCAAACCGCAAGCACCTCAAGTGCGCCAAAATCGCTGGCAACACCTCGGGCGACTACCACCCGCACGGCGAATCTGTCATCTATCCAACGCTCGTCGGCATGGCGCAGAAGTGGAAGATGCGCGTGCCGTTGATCGACCCGCAAGGAAACTTCGGCTCGATCGAGGGCGACCCGCCCGCGGCGATGAGGTACACCGAGTCGCGCATGACCTGGGCCGCGATGGATCTGATGGCGGACATCAAGCTCGACACCGTCGACTTCCAGCCCAACTACGACGACCGCCTCGTAGAGCCGACCGTGCTGCCGGGCAAGTTCCCAAACCTGCTGATCAACGGCGGGATGGGTATCGCCGTCGGCATGGCGACGAGTCTGCCGCCGCACAACCCGAACGAAATCTTCGACGCGATCACTCGGTTGATCGACAACCCAGATATTTCGCTCGCCGACATCATGACCGATGAGGTTGATGAAGAGGGCAACATCATTCGTCTTGGTGTCAAAGGGCCGGATTTTCCGACCGGCGGCGTGATCCTTGGTCGCCGGGGCATCATGGATGCGTACTCGACGGGCCGGGGCAAGGTAACAGTTCGCGGCGTGTGCCACATCGAAGAGAGCGGCAACCGTCAGGCGATCGTCATCGATCAGATCCCGTATTCGCTTGTGCAGAACAATCTCGTCGAAAAGATCGTCGATGCTGCCAAGGATGACCGGATCAAGGACATTTCCGATGTCCGCAATGAGTCGGGGCGTAACGCGCAGACGCGGATCGTGATCGAACTCAAGAAAGCCGGCGACCCCGCGGTTGTCGAGAATCAGCTCTACCAATTCACGCCCTTGCAGCAGACCTTCAGCATGATCCATATTGCGCTCGTCGGCAGGCGCCCGCGCACGCTGGCGCTGCTGGAAATGCTCCAGCTCTACATCGACCATCGGGTTGATGTTGTCCGCCGGCGCACGGCTCACCTGCTCCGCGAAGCCAAGAAAAAGGCACATGTCTTAGAGGGCATGATCTTTGCTGTCTGCGATATCGATGAGGTCATTAGGATCATCCGCGCCAGCAAGACCCGCGACGAGGCGATCCAGAAGCTTGTCGAGAAACGATTCCAGATTTTAGCCGATCATGAGCATGCAGCGATCATCCCGGTGCGGATGATGAACATGATCCGCGCACTCGACGAAGTGGGCGGCGCGCTGCTCACACGCGTGCAGGCCGAGACCATCGGCAACATGCGACTCATCCAGCTCACAGGCCTTGAGATCGAGCGTTTGGTCAAGGACTACGCCGATATTGTCGGCGAGATCGAGGGCTACGAGTTGATCTTGGGCGATCACCAGCGTGTGCTGGACATTCTCAAAGAAGATTGCCTCGAGATGCGGGAGCGATACTCAAGAGACCGCAAGACCGACATTCAGGATGCGGTCGGCGACATCGATCTCGAATCGCTCATCAAGGAGCACGAGGTCACAGTCACGATCAGCCATCAGGGCTACGCCAAGCGTTTGCCGCTTGATACCTACCGCTCGCAGGCGCGCGGCGGCAAGGGCATCCGTGCTTCCGAATCCAAGGACGATGACTTCATCGAACGCGTCTTTGTTGCAAGCACGCACGACAATCTCCTGGTGTTTACCGATCAAGGGCGTGTCTTCAAGCTCAAGGTGTACGAGCTGCCAGAGATGAGCCGGACGAGCAAGGGGCGCTCGATCGTCAACCTCGTCAAACTGCGCGCTGGCGAGCGGGCACGCGTGTATCTGACGGTCGATGACTTCACGGACGAGGGCAAGTACCTGACATTCGTGAGCAAGGCGGGCATCGTCAAGAGGACGCCGCTGCGCGAGTACCAGAATGTCAACCGCTCGGGGCTGATCGCCGTTGGTGTCAAAGAGGGCGATGAGATCCTCAATGTGCTGCTGACCGAGGGTTCTGATGATCTAATAATTGTGACCGACAAGGGGATGTCGATCCGGTTCAACGAGGGCGATGTCCGGCTGATGGGCCGGGGCGCTGCGGGGGTCAAGGGGATCGACCTTGCGGGCAACAGCATCGCCATCGCCGCCGACCGGATTGCGATGCAGCCAGACCCCGAGGATGATGAGCAGACCGCCACGGTCGACCCAACGCTCTCGCTTCTGACCGTCACAGAGAACGGCTACGGCAAGCGCACACTCGTCGATGAGTACCGCGTCCAGCCCGAAGCCGGCCCGATGCGGAGCCAGAGCCGGGGCGGCAAGGGTCGCCGGGACATCCGCTCGACGGACCGCAACGGGCTCTCGGTCGCCGGCTGCATCGTCATGGATTCCGACGACATCGTCGTGATTTCAAGGAACGGCCAGCTCGTCCGGATGCCTGTCAATTCAATCAGCCAGTACAGCCGGGGCACCCAGGGGGTGCGGGTTGTGGGGTTAAAGGACGGTGATTCCGTCGTTGCCGTCGCAAGAGTAGCCGAGTCTGGCGATTCTGAGGACCAGCCCGAAGCACCAGAGGCCAAGAGCGAGTAGACTGCTCAGACATGCTTACCGACTGGTCAGATGACATTGTGGTGGTGGACCTCGCCGACGATCCTCAGCTCAGCGATGAGCTAGGCGCGATCATCGACCGGGTCGCTGGCACCGAAACCGATGCGGTGCCACATGTCGTTCTCAACATGGCCTTGGTCGGCTACATCAAAAGCTCAAACCTCGCGCAGCTCATCAAGCTCAAGAAGCTCGTCCACGATGTCGGCCGCGAGCTTAGGCTCTGCGCTGTTGACAGCAGGGTCTGGGCGGTGATGACGGTGACGGGGCTGGACAAACTCTTTGATGTCTCGCCCGACCCGATGACCGCGCTTGCCAGCATCCAGCTCGGCGATTCCAATGTGGCGGGTGAATAGGTCGAGGTAATAGTTCTGTTTGCCGAACACACCGATGCAACTCTCGCAGCCAGCACCAACCCAAACGGTACACAGAACTGATGACAACCGCACCGATCAGCCAACCAAGCGCCACGCCGGAAATGACGACAGAAGCGGTCGCCGAACTCCGCGGCGTGCGCAAGGTCTACTACAAACCCGACGGCTCGGTCATGGTCGAGGCACTCCGCGGCATCGATCTGACTATTACCAAAGGACAATCGATCGCGATCATGGGGCCATCCGGCTCGGGCAAGTCAACCATGATGAATGTGCTGGGATGTCTCGACCGCCCAACCCACGGCAACTTCCTGCTCTCGGGGCGCGAAGTCATCACGATGGATGATGAAGAACTCTCGCTCTTTCGGGGCCAAACCATCGGTTTCGTCTTTCAGGCGTTCAATCTCATCCCGCAGCTCACGATCGAAGAGAATGTCTCCGTGCCGCTGTTCTATCAGGGCATTCCAAAGAGCGAGCGGCTCAAACGCGCCTACGCATCACTCGAGCGCGTGGGCCTCGGTGATCGGATTGGTCACCGCCCGCGTGAGCTTTCGGGTGGTCAGCAGCAGCGGGCCGCCATCGCACGCGCTCTCGTGGGCAACCCCGTCGTCATCATGGCAGATGAGCCTACGGGAAACCTTGACTCAAAGACGAGCAATCAGATCCTCGATCTTTTCGACGAGTTGCACGACGACGGCAAAACGATCGTCATGGTCACGCACGACAACGAGGTTTCGGTCCGGTGCCAGCGCATCATCCGGCTCCGCGATGGGCTTGTTGAATCAGATGTTCTCAACTAAAATCAGGCGGCGGCCTTGGCCGAGATCGCGCGCCGGCTRATCGCTAGCGCCGTCACATCGTCGGCTTGRTGCARCGATCCCGTAGCAAYGTCGAGYTTGTCTTCAAGATCGGTCAGCGCACACGCCAAGGTCTTCTGCCCCCGGTCCATCCAGCGTCCGATCGGMAGCARRTGCTCGAGGTAYGCCATTGCGGCGTTCTTTTTGTCCTTGCCGCCGCTTGTGACGGCATCCGCTTTCTCAGGGAACGCCATCTCAAAGCCGTCGGAGTAGATAAGAAGTGTGTCGCCCGGCGCAAGCTCAAATGTTTCTTCCGGGAAGCTCGCATCATGGAATACACCGAGCAGCGGCCCGCCGGCTTCGATGTCGTAGTTCTCACCCTGACCGATGCGGATGGGTGAGGGATGCCCGGCGTTTGCGATGCGGATAAAGCCAGATTGCGTGTCGAGTATGCCGTAGACCGCTGTTGCAAACCGCGGGTTCCCGTCGCCGACATCGCAGAGGTCGTCGTTGAGCCGTGCCAGTGCATCGCTCGGCGAGAGGATTTTACCCCCGGTTGTCCCGCCGCGGATGTTGAGCGATCTGCTGATAATCATGGTCAAGAGCGCCGCGGGGACGCCATGGCCGACGGCATCGGCGAGGAAGAACCCGACATGTCGATCGTCGATCTGCTGGATGTTGTAGATATCGCCGCTGACAAACCCAGCGGGTCTGAAGAGGACACCGAACTCGATCCCGTCGATCTCGGGCATCTCTCGCGGGATCAACTCGCGCTGGATTGTGCTCGCAAGTGCAAGCTCCTGGCTGATCCGTTCCATCTCTTCACGGGCCCCGCCGCTGGAACGGATGCTGATGTTGAGGTCGCGTTTGAGGTCGTTGATTGTTTCTTGCCGCGAGCACAGCGCGTGCAGCGTCGCAGCCAGGWCSYSGWCSGYYGWSKWGATGCACAGGGTCAAGACCCCGCCGCTGGAATGYCCGATGTCGGCCTTGCAGTTTGCAAGCAGAAGCACCGCAGAGATTCGCGCTGCGCGGAGCAGGTCGATTGTTTTGTAGATCGCCGAGGAGGGTGTTCCCTTTGGGACGCTCACGAGCAGCACCGCGCCGTCGTCGATGGCGATCTCCGAGCTTGCATTATTCAGTAAGGTCTCGTCTATTGACTGCGAAACGATCTCGGGCTTGCCGGTGATGTCGGGCCAAGCCTTGCAGATGTTGTCTGTCCTTGCGCCGAGCCGATCCAGGCATTGGTCGGTGCCAACGAATCGAATACGGTGCTGTGACATCTCGTCTCCCGGAGCTGGTGCGATAACAAACCGCAGCGTTCGTCCGGGGTTCGGATCGGCTTATTTGGCCCTTGCCTGAAGGTCCTTCAGGCCGTGGACCTTGAGAACATCGCCCTCTTCAAGGCCCAGCTTCTGGATCATGCCCGCTTGTAGTTCGATAACCAGTTCGGTCGCGAATCTGCTGCTGTATCTTTTGAGCCGATTCTCGTAGTCGTCGCTGCTCTCGTTTTCGCCCTTTGGGTCTTCGGGCACCATCGCGTGGGCAGCGATCACCCGGCCGCCGGTGTCGATGTAGACGATGTCCATCGGGATCGGGCAGTCGCGCATGACAAACTTACGAACCGCGGAGTTTGTGAAAACAAAGATCATCCCGCCGTCGTCGTCGATCGTGGTGCGGCCGCTGAGGCCCTTGAACCGTGTCGGGTTGTCCAACGCCGGTTCGAGGAAGAACGCCTGCATTTTTCCGTCTTTATCGGGGATGTCCACACGGACAAGTCCCGACGATGCGCCGCCTCCGCCGTTGTCAGAGCAACTCTGCAACGAGAGCATGGTCGCGGTAGCGGCGAGCACGGCAAACAGGACTAGCGCGATCGAGCTGCGGCGAGTAACAGCCATTGGTCATCCTCCGGTGTGAATGTCACATCCTCAGGTGACATCGTATCGAGTTGAAACCGCTTTGCGAACTCTTGGATGCCGATGCCTTCGCCGGGGTTCTCGATGCCGYCCCATCGGGCCAGAAGCGCTAAGACGCGCTCGGCGGGCACGCCCCGGTCTCGGTAGTGGTCCACCCGCGTATCACCGTGGCGTTTGGCGAGCCGCCGGCCGTCGGGGCCGCGGACAAGAGGTAGGTGGTAGTGGTGTGGTCGGCCTCCAACCCCGAGCGCCTCGCGGAGAAGTGTCTGCCTCGCTGCCGAGTCGAGCAGGTCGTTGCCCCGGACGATCTGCGTGATGCCTTGCCGAGAATCATCGACCGTCACCGCGAGCTGGTACGAAGGCTGACCCCGCTGCGTCCACACCACAAAGTCGCCGACCGAACGCGATGGGTTCGCCACGCATGTTGGCGCGAACCGCTCGTCAAACTCGACCTCGCGATCGGGAACGATCAGCCGCCAGTTTGTGCCCGTGTCGTGAAACTCGCTTGGGATGTGGCTTGGCCTGAGCGAAGGATCAAACCGCAGCTCACCCGAATCATCATGCGGCGCACCGGCGGCCTCGGCGATCTCTTTGCGACTCAGGGAACACGGATACACAAGCCCCTTCTCCGCGAGCGTGCGCATCGCATCGGCATATGGCTCAAGATCCGAAGACTGCAAGGGCACCAACTCGTCCCAATCCATGCCGAGCCACCGGAGCGTTTCAAGCGTCGCCTCGATCACGCCCGGCTTGACACGCGGCGAGTCAAGATCCTCAATCCGCAGCACAACACGCCAGCCTTTTTGACGCGCCAATGCCCAGTTCACAACAAACATCAAGGCGTTGCCAAGGTGCAGAGCGCCCGTGGGCGAGGGGGCCAGTCGTGTGGTCTGAATCTCCATACCCCACAGGCTACACTGGTTCTGCACCCAGTTCGCCCGTTCGGCGGCTGACGGAGATGAGTATGAACAAGCTCTCTGAGTCCCAGATCAGCCAGCACCTCGCCAAGCACCCCGAGTGGTCAGAGGTCAACGGCGAGATCACCCGCACTTTCCAGTTCAACGACTTCATCGCATCGATCGCCTTTGTCAACGCGATCGCCGACTACGCCGAGAAAGCCCAGCACCACCCCGACATTCTTATCCGCTACAACAAAGTCACGCTGACGGTTTCAACGCACGATGCGGGCGGCATCACGCAGAAAGACTTTGAGTTGGCGATGAAGGCCAACGGCTTTGCAGGCTCGTAGGCCAATCGTCCATCGCGCATCAACGAGCCACTTGCGCGAGCGAGGGGTTCCGTTATACAAAGAATATTTTGCTTACCGCAACTCAACCGACCAATACGCATTGTCAAGAAACTGCTTCCACGACGCGTACCTGTCGTTGCCCATGCGCATCGAGATGAGCGGGTTGCGCTTGGGTTGCTTTGGCACCGTGGTGAGTTTCATGTTCGCTTGCTTTGGGGTTCGGCCGCCCTTTCTGGCGTTGCACCGGATGCACGAGCAGACCAGATTCTCCCATGTGTCCTGCCCGCCTTGGCTCTTTGGCATGACATGGTCGATCGAGAGTTCACTGGTCGGGAAGTGGTGGCCGCAGTACTGGCAGTGGTTGCGGTCGCGCGCAAACRGGTTGCGCYNGGNTTGMKNTTGNNACCRTSNTGMKTTKNCAKNNGKTCGNTWGCYKWRGRGCCGGATGATGCGTGGCACAGCGATGTCAAACCGGACCGTCTTGACCCAATCGTTGCTCTCGCGTTCGAGCTGATCCGCGGCCTGCGAGACCTCGGTCCACGACTGGAAGTCATAGTTGAGGTACGCACCATCGTCGATGTGGATCACTTCGGCGAGATCGCACGCGAGCAGACCAAACGCCCGACGAGCGGGGATGACGCGGATCGCCATGTAGAGCTTGTTGAGAACAAGGACTTTGCAGTCCAGCGCCGTCGCGATGGTTGGGTTTAGGGCAACCGACTCAGCCGCGATCGCAGCCTGCATTGCCTCTACAGATTTACTGTGCTGCTTGTGTTTTTTGCCGCGCTTGGCCATCTGCAGATCCTTCGACCCGCCCGGCCGAGCCGCCGGGCGTGGTCATTTACACCTGCACGGTACACGATCCTATACGGTTCATCAACGCAAAGGTTCGTGACGGAAGTGGCGCAAACCGGTAATCAGGCAGGAAACCCCGCGTGACTCGCATAGTTTGAAGGTATCTTCATCTCTTTTTGACCCGCCCGGATGCACAATGACCGCGACGCCGGCATCCACGAGGATCTGTGGCCCATCGTCAAAGGGGAAGAACGCGTCGCTGACAGCGATTGCCCCTTTCGCCGATTCGCCCGCTTTCTCGCACGCGACCCGGCAGGCGGTGAGCCGATCCATCTGCCCCGCGCCAGCGCCAAAGAGCCGGACGCAGCCGGGGCGATGTGTGTCGATCCCCCCGATGGCGATTGCGTTGCTGGCGAGCGCCTGGGTGAACGCTTCGATGTGGTGCGCCGCGTGTCGGACCTCTTCGCCCGGCTCGCTCCCGGCGGCGAGCTGCCACGCCATCGGGTCAGCCGAGAGCGTGTCGGGTGTCTGCACAATCGCGCCGCCGGGGAGCAACCGAATCAAACGGCTCTGCCCTTGCACCGGATCTATTTTCAGAATCCGAAGATTCTTCCATCGTTCCCGGATCATCGCAAGCGCTGCATCGTCGTAGCTCGGGGCCGCCAAGACTTCCAGGAACACGCCCTTCTCGCACAAACGCTCGGCTGTCATCAGGTCGATCATTCGGTTCGATGCCAAGATTCCACCGAACGCCGCGATCGGATCGCCCGCAAACGCGCCGTCGACGGCGGTGAAGACATCATCAGCGGTCGATGCACCGCACGGGTTGGCGTGTTTGACCACGACCGCTGCGGCTTTGGCCGGTGCCAATTCATCGAGCGTGCAAACCATCGCCCAAGCGGCAGCAGCGTCGGCGATGTTGTTGTAGCTGAGCTCTTTGCCGTGAAGCTGCTGGGCATCGAGCACCCCGCCCTCGGATTTTCCTGATCGGTACACCGCAGCATCCTGATGCGGGTTCTCACCATACCGGAGCGTCCGGTCCCGCCGAAGCGTGATGCCKATCTGTTCCGGCATGGCCTCGTTGTCGTCGGTCAGATACGCCGCGATCATCGTGTYGTAGGCAGCGGTTCTTGCAAACGCCTTAGCGCCGAGTTTTTGCCGGAGCGTGACCGTTGTGTCGCCGTTGTTGGCGTCCATGTCTTCGATGACCTCTGCATAGTCGGCTGGGTTGGTGATGACGGTGACCGATTCGTGGTTCTTTGCCGCCGAGCGGATCATGGCTGGGCCGCCGATGTCGATCTGCTCGATCGCTTCTGCACGGGTCACGCCCCCTTTGGCGATGGTGGCTTCAAACGGGTAGAGGTCGATGACGACAAGGTCGATCGGTTCGATGCCATGCTCTGCCATTTGCCTTGTGTGGTTTGGGTTGTTGCGCAAGCCCAGCAGCCCGCCGTGAACCTTTGGGTGCAATGTCTTGACGCGTCCATCGAGCATCTCGGGAAAGCCGGTGATGGTTTCGATTGGCGTGACAGCGACCCCGGCATCGGCGATGGCCTTGGCGGTGCCGCCGGTCGAGATGATCGTGAATCCACGCTCGGTGATGGCGCGCGCAAAATCGACGATGCCTTCTTTGTTGCTGACAGAGATAAGCGCAAGGCGTTGGTGTGTGGTCATGCTGCACGCTTGATAGGCGCGTCGGCGTGCAGGGTCAGCATGATTCGGCCTTAGTCAGTGACAAACTTGGCAACCACGCCCTCGCGGCTGGTCAGGTAGATATCCCCATCGACAAACGGGCTGCAACTGATGCTGTGAACATTGGAGAGGCTGATTTTGTCGAGTACGCCGCCGCGTTGGGCTTCGATGGCGACGAGGCTCTTGCCGTCGAAGATCATGAGCCTGCCGTTGCGAAGCCCGATGACCTCGCCGAACTGGTCCTTGCTGGTCCAGAGCACATCGCCCGTCGACGCGTCAAACGCGGTCAGCCCGGTATCAATAAGCGAGCAGTACAGCACGCCCTCGTGAAACACCGGGGCCTCGGTGATGGGGCTGGGTGTCAGGTGCTTCCACGCGAGCCGGGCGTTGACCGCACGGAATGCGTAGAGCGTTTGGTCGAGGCTGGCGACGAACATCATCTCATCGTTGGATGCGAGCGCAGCCCCCGGCCCCTTGAAGATCGAGTTCCGCCCAGTTTGCCGCTGGGTTCGAGGATCAACGCACATGACCTGACCAGTCGAACTGACCCCGCCGACGATCGGGCCGATCTGGATTATGTCCTCTTCAAAGGTGCCAGTCATGTCATGGCCCCACACCTTGATGTCCGCTGGCCGGTAGTGCGCCATGATCTCAGCCGATGCCGACCCGATGATGATCTCGCTCCCGTTGAAGATAAAATCGGTCGCTGCAAGTTTCTCGTAGTGGTTTCGTGCGATCAGCTCGCCTGTCTGGGCATCCATCGCATAGAGCTCGGATTCGCTTGACACAAAGACGGTGTTGCCTCTGCGGTTCATCCCGACAAACTTGGTCAGGTCGCCCGCGGGTTTGTTCGTCCAGATCGTTTCGCCGACCTGCGTGTCGATCGCCGAGACCGTGCCGCCGGTTTCTTGGAAGATGATGAGATCGTCAAGCGGCTCAGCACGCAGCGGCCCCTCGCCAATCAAAAGAACCGGGAACGCGTTCCAGTCCCAGCGGTAGCCCATGCGTCTCCAATCAGAGTGGACGATGGGCAGGCGGTCTCCCCGCTCGTCGGCGGTCATCCCTAGGGGCTTTGCACAGCCGGTGGTGGTGGAGGAAAATATCGTCGAGGCTGCCAGAAAAGAGCAGGCCGTCAGAGCGTGGAATCTGGTTGAACGCATCAAGAGCACYTCGGGTGACTGGGTGGCATATTACCGGCGCTCGGTTGCTGCCGGGCGTAGGCTGGTCTGGGTTGGCCCCGCTGGCCGTGGTGAGAGTATCCAGTCAGCCCGCCCACCGGTCAAGCCGGAACCCCGGTGTATGGAGAGTTGAGGCATGTTCACGGGTCTTATCCAGACAATCGGACGGGTTGAAGCCGTCAAACCCGAGCCAGCGGGTACCGGTGCCCGGCTCACGATCGCCGCGACCAACTGGTCGCACCGACCAAACCCCGGCGACTCGATCTGCATCTCGGGCTGCTGCCTCACGCTCGTAGGGCAGGCAAGGCTGGTCGGCGAAGCCCTCAGCATGGACTTCGATGTCATCGCCGAGTCTCTTGCCAAGACGAAACTGGGCGATCTGGAAGAGGGCTATGCGGTCAATCTCGAGCCGAGCTGCACACCGAACTCCCTGCTCGGCGGCCACATCGTTCAGGGGCATGTCGAAGGTGTGGGGGAGGTTGTCGGGGTTTCGACAGACGATGGGTACGCCGTCACGATCAAACCACCGGCGGCCCTCATGCCCTGCATCACACCCAAAGGCTCGATCACGATTGATGGCGTCAGCCTGACGATCGCGGGCGTGGATGTAAACGCCGGGACATTTTGGGTTGCACTGATCCCAACCACGCTGAGTGAGACCACGATCGGCGCGGCAAAGGTCGGTACGCGCGTGAATCTCGAAACGGACATCATGGCAAGGACCGTCGTTGACTATCTCAAAAACTACGCCAGCGGAGTGAGCTAGCCCGTGCGCGTGCTCGGCATAGATCCCGGACTTCGGCTGACAGGCTTTGGTTGTGTCGATGGGTCATCCTCGGCCATGTCACCGCCACGCTTTGTCGATGCGGGCGTGATCCGGCTCGTGTCTTCATCGGGGCCGACGCCGAGCATCCAGAGCCGGCTCGTCGAACTCGAACGAGAGCTAGCTGAAATCGTTGATCGCAACCAGCCCGATCTGATCGCGGTTGAGTCTCTCTTTACGCACAAAGATCACCCGTTCACCGCGGTGCTCATGGCCCACGCRCGGGGTGTGATTCTGCTCGTTGCTCAGAAATCGGGCAAGGAGATCGTCGAGCTTCCTCCGGCGGATGTGAAGCGTTCTGTCACGGGTTCCGGGCGCGCGACCAAGGCCCAGATGCAGGCTTCGGCGACGCGATTGCTGGGCCTTGCCGGGCCACCCAAGCCCGCGGACATCGCCGATGCGTTGTGCATCGCCATCGCCGCCCGCCAGCGGGCGCTGCTCCCATCGGGCTTGACCAGGGGCCGTGCATAAGATCGCCCGATGAGCAAAGTAGACACCAAAGCCGAGAACCGCGCCCAGGTCCTGATCGTCGAGGATGAAGAATCCCACGCCGATGTGATGGCCGATGCCCTTCGCAAGCCGGGGCATGTCTGCACCATCGTGACCGGCGCCCAAGGCGCGATCGAAGAACTCAAAGGCGGCGTCTTCGATGTCATCGTCACCGACCTCCGCATGCCTACTTCCGCGGGTGTTGAGTTTGAGGGTGATGCCGTCGCTCCCGATGGCGCCAACGCGGGCCTTATCGTGCTCAAAGCCGCGGCTCGGTTGCAGCCGAGCATCGAAACAATCATGGTCACCGCGCACGGCGATGTGCCGACGGCTCGCTCTGCGTTCAAAGCGGGCGCGTACGACTTCATCGAGAAGCCGCTGGATCTTGAGGTCTTCCGAAACCTCGTCGGGCGGGCCGCCCAGACCGTCCTGCTCCGCTACCAGAACAGCGAACTCAAAGATGAGCTCGAACTCGCTGGATTCGAGGGGCTGATCGCGGTCAGCGAGCCTATGCGCAAGGTTTTGCAGATGGTCCGCACCATCGCTGCCAGCGATATTCCTGTGCTTATTACGGGCGAAAGCGGCACGGGCAAAGAGCTCATCGCACGCGCGGTCCACCGCAACAGCAAACGAAGCTCGGGGCGGTATGTCACATTCAACTGCGCGGGCCAGAGCGAGAGCCTGCTCGAAGACCAGCTCTTTGGGCATGTCCGCGGCGCCTACACCGGCGCGGACAAAGAACGCGAGGGCGTGTTCGAGTACGCCTCGGGCGGCACACTCTTTCTCGACGAGATCGGCGACATGCCCGTGTCGATGCAGGCCAAGCTGCTGCGTGTGCTCGAATCGGGCGAAGTCGTCCGGCTCGGCACGAACGACGCCAAGCATGTCAATGTCCGGTTTGTCAGCGCGACCAACCGCAACCTTGATGAACTTGTCAAAAATGGTAATTTTCGGGAGGATTTATTCTTCCGGGTCAACGCCGCCAAGATCCACCTGCCCGCGTTGCGCGATCGGCGTGAGGACATCCCGCCGTTGGTGATTCACGGCGTGCAAAAATACGCCAGCGACCTCATGCCGGGCGAACCAGAACCCACCATTACTGACGCGGCGATGCTCCGGCTGACATCCTTTAGCTGGCCCGGCAATGTCCGCCAGCTTCTCAACGCGGTCCAGAACATGGTCGTCACTGCCATCGGCACCCGAGACGAGGGCCAGCCCGTTAAATTGGGGATC
>NVSP01000010.1 GCA_002732755.1 Phycisphaera sp. | reverse complement strand
CACCCCGTTTACCCGTGCCACTGACCCGTCTTCGGGTCAGTGCTCCCCGCAAAGTACGCAAAGCACAAAAGAGCACTGACCTGCGGACAGGTCAGTGGCGCGGTCGTACGCTCCCGCGTGCCTGAACCCATGACCAATCTCCGCTACGACCTTCTTGCGATCGATATCGACGGCACGCTTGCCGACCGCCGTGGCAAGGTATCAGTTCGCAACATTGAAGCGATCCACAAGGCGCGTCAGGCGGGGTTTGTCGTGTTGCTTTGCACCGGGCGCAACTACGCCGAGAGCGTGTTCGCGGCGCGGGCGGTTGGCGCGGTCCACCCGATGGTGACGGCGGGCGGGTCGATGGTGGTTGCGCCTGACACCGGAAAGACGCTGCACCGCTTTGCGATGCGCGTGCCGATCGTGCAGGGCGTGGTCGATGTGCTCAACAACCGCGGCCACGCGGCGCTGGTGCTCAAAGATCGACAGGTATCTGGGTTCGACTATCTCGTCGTTAGGGGCGAAGCGGGGCACAGGTTGCACCCGGTGACCGAGTGGTGGCTGGATCACATGGAACTGACATTCCGCGAGGTGGCGACGCTTGCTGAGGATGAGCAYCCGGAGTGGACGGTGCGCGTGGGCGCATGCGGGCCGTCGAGCTTTACGATCCCGCTGCGGGATGAGATCGACGAGTTGATGGGCGAGAGCATTACGCTGCACTCGTTCCCCGCGGTGACTTCGCGCGAGCAGGCGAATGGGTTTGATGGGGAGTTTCACATTCTCGAGGCGTTTGATTCGATGACGAGCAAGTGGGCGGGCATCGGCTGGGTGTGTCAGGAGCTGGGGATCGACCCGGCGCGGACCGTTGCGATCGGGGATCAGATCAACGACCTCTCGATGATCCGGGGCGCTGGGCTTGGGGTTGCGATGGACAACGCGATCCAAGAGGTGCATGAGCTTGCAAGCCGGGTGACGCTGGACCACAACGAGTCGGGCGTGGCGCACGCGATCGACAATGTGCTGCGTGGGGACTGGTAGCGATGCAGACGCTGGCCCAGATCAGGCAGATTCTGGATGAGCGGTGCATGTCGCCCCGGCACAGGCTGGGTCAGAACTTTCTGATCGATCACAATCTGATCAGAAAGCTCATTGATGCGTCGGGTGTGTGTGCTGGTGATCTTGTTCTTGAGATCGGGCCGGGCACGGGGACGATGACGGAGGAATTGCTTGATCGCGGCTGCAAGGTCGTGGCGTGCGAGCTTGATGTTGAGATGGCGGACCTGCTGCGCGATCGGCTTGGCGCACGCGATGGGTTTGTGCTGATCGAGGGCGATTGTCTGGAGTCCAAGCACGAGTTGTCGCGGGCGGTTGCGGGTGCGGTGGGGGATGAGGGGTTTACGCTTGTTGCGAACTTGCCGTACGGCGCCGCGACGCCGGTGATGCTGGCGCTGCTTCTTGATTGGCCGGCGTGCAAGGGTCAGTATGTGACGATCCAGCGCGAGGTCGCGGATCGGCTGATGGCAAAGCCGGGGAGCAAGGCGTACGGCGTAATTTCTGTCATCGCGCAATTGTTTGCGGATGTGGAGATGGTCGCCAAGCTGCCACGCGAATGTTTTTGGCCTCAACCTGATGTTGCTAGCGCGATGGTGTCGATTGCGCCGACGGCTGGCCATAAAGACTTTGATCGCAGGATGTTCGCAACATTCTGCCAGAAGCTGCTCGGGCAGCGCCGAAAGCAGCTTGGCGGCATGCTGGGCAAGGATGGGGTGTTGCCCGAGGGTTTTGACCCAAAGAGCAGGGCAGAATCGTTGTCCCCGTCTCGGTTTCTTGACTTGTATTTGGCACAGCCTGCGCGGTAAGATACAGACATGGACCGAGGCAGGAGGCTTCGACGCGATGATCGCATCCGGGAATGGACAGACCGAGGCAGGCGATGATCCGGCGGCTTTGGCCCGGTCGCTTGAACCTGTTATCAGGGATTCTTGTGGCGGTCGGCTGGGTGAGATCCAATGGTTCAAGGCATCGTGGCAGCGTGGCGGGGCAGCCACCGGCCATGCACTGTGGTCGTTGGGCGATTCCGACGATGTGCCGGTGATTGTCAAACTCCCCGTTGGCTCAACAGAACTCGACTGGACGGTCCGGCTCGGGGACCACGGCCTCGACCGCGATGTTGTGGACGGTCAGGTGCCACACCCGACGCCACGCGTGCTGGGTTCGGGGCGCAAGCTCGGCGGGCACGATCTTGGGTGGCTTGTGATAGAACGGCTCGATGGGGAAACCGTCGCGGGCGATCTGACCGAGCAATCGATGCTGGGGCTTTTGAGCGCAGCGGTTGAGTTTCAGGCGAGAGCCGATGCGGTCGGTGTGCCGATGGGCCCCGCGCCCGCGACGCCGGATTGGGTTTCGGCGCTTGAAAAGACGCGAGAGTGGGTCGCTGACAACAAGATTACCGAAGCGCCACGCTGGAAGAAAGCGGTTCACACGACACAGAAGCTGGTTCCGGCGATGCTTGGGCAGTGGGAATCTCGGCCGATTAATACATGGTGCCACGGCGACCTGCATCCGGGCAACGCGATCCACATTTCAAAGCACTCGGGGCATCCGGATCGGTGCGTACTGATTGATTTGGCGCTTGTGCATTCTGGGCATTGGGTAGAAGATGCGGTGTACCTCGAGCATCTGTTCTGGGGACACGAGGACAAGCTCTTTGGGATCAGACCGGTTCGGCATATGCGCAAGCTGCGCAAGGAGCGCGGCCTTGCGGTTGATTCGAGCGATTCAAAGCTCGCTGACATCAAGCGGTTGTTGATTGCGGCGACCGCGCCGAGCTTCTTTGGCGTCGAAGGCGATGAAAACTACATGCATCAGTCGCTGTGTTTGGCGGAGGAATTGGTCGTGCGGATCAAGGGGCATTAGTTAGGCATTTGACCGGTATTTTTATGCGGAACTTGCCTGGGCGGTCTAGATTGGGATGATACAGCACACAGACGGGCCTCTCGTGGGGCCTGTGGGTCTCGGCCAAGAGCCGGGCAAACGAAGTAGAACTAGATCCCAAGGAGACACCGGCATGGAGTCATTCGAGAAGCTCAAGCAGATCGTGACGGAGGCAGAGGACGACATCGCCAAGGCCCAGGGCGGCAACAAGGCCGCGGGCACACGCGCACGCAAGTCGCTCCAAGATGTTCGGAATCTGGCTCAGGACATCCGCAAGGAAATCCTCACGCTCCGTGATCAGCCCGGCTGATCGATGGACCCAGACGGTACGGGGTACAAAGAAAATGGGTGAAGTGATCTCAACACGATCGCCTCTGCTACTGGATGATCCGGGCGCACAGCTCTTTGATGTGAGCGGCATCGATGTCGGTGCGCGCAAGTGTACCAAAGACGGCATCCATGAGTGGATACCGCATCGCGGCGTCATGTCGCTTCTGGATGCGGTTGTCCACACCAATGCAGCGTGCAAAGAAGTCGTCGGCCTCAAAGAGGTGCGCGAGGGCGAGTTCTGGATCCCGGGTCATTTTCCGGGTCTGCCGGTGCTCCCGGGTGTCTTGATGGTCGAGGCAGCGGCGCAGCTCATGTGCTGGATGTACAATGTTCAGAGGGGCATCCCGTCGATGGCGGCGTTTCTCCGCATCAACGAGTGCTCGTTTCGCAACAGCGTGACCATCGGCGACGACTTGTACTTTCTTGTGAAGGAAGACAAGTTTGGTAGCCGGGGCTTTAGCGCCTCGGTTCAGGGCATCGTCGAGAACAAAGTCGCGTTCGAGGCCCGGCTTCGGGGTATGGTGCTGCCTGACAAAATCGTCAAACCCGACGAGTAGTCCATGAAGCCGGAGCCAGGTGTGGCAGAGGTTGTCTGGACATCGCGAACCGCTGTTGCCGGCGGGATCAACGAAACACACATCAAAGCCATCCCCGCACACCACGGGGTGGTTTGTGTGCGCGATGCCGGCKGCGGTGTGATCGCGCTGGCATCGACGGGGGACATGCGGGCGTTTCTTGCGGATCGCTTGGGCCCGACGGCGCAGGGGGCGACTGATCTCCGCCAAGCCGCGGCAACATTCGAGTACATTCCGTGCGATTCGCTCTTTGAAGCCGACTTGTCGTTCATGTCTGCATCTGCCCAGCTTGATCCGGGCTTGCACGACAAGGTGGCGCGCAAGCTGCGGATCTGGTGGCTCGGGACTCTTGTTGATGCACGAAAGGCGCAGTGGGCGTGGGACACGGACCCGGCGGTGTTTGAAGAGGGCGCGCGGGTTGTTGGGCCGTTCTTTGAGAAAGCGGGTGCCCGTCGGCACGCCCAGCGGCTGGATTCTGCGTTTGAGCTGTGCCGATACCCTGCCGAGCTTCACAAAGCGCCCAAGGGTCGGGCCTGCGCGTACAAGGAGATGGGGCAATGCCCCGGCGCGTGCGATGGGTCCGAGCCGATGGGGGCGTACGAAGATCGCTTGCGTGATGCGATCGGGCTTGATGCGGATTCGGTGAATGCGCGCAAGGCAGCGATTCAAGAGCAGATCAAAGAAGCGGTGATCCAAGAGGACTTTGAGCGGGCCGGGAGTCTCAAAGCGGATCTTGAGCGGTGGGAGGTCTTTGGTGATCGACAGCTTGCGGTGCTGGGCGAGATCGGGGAGATGGTGTACGCGGCGGTGACCAAGAGCCGCCGCAGCAAGACGGTGAAGGTTTTGGTGATCGACTGTGGCCGGTGGGCAACGGCTGGGTATCTCGATGTCGGGGCAACGCGGGCGCAGCACGATAGTCTTGCAAGGGATGCACGATCGTGGGGGGCTGGTCTTGGGTCCAAGTCTGGCCAAGGCGATCTTGGGGTGCTTGGGGTTCTCGGGCGTGAGCTTCTTCGACCGAGCCGGGGCGGGCCGGAGCTGGTTCGGCTGGATGGGCTTGATGGGGTGATACTGTTGCAAGCTGCCAAGAGAGTGCTCAGAATGACGGGCCCCGGGCCGAGGAACCAGTCCAGCGATGAGTGATGCGTATCCATTGACATTTGAGCCGATGCTTCTGGAGAAAGTCTGGGGCGGACGCAAGCTGGCGGGCTTTGGAAAGAAGCTGCCGGGCGGTGTCAACGTGGGCGAGAGCTGGGAAATTGCGGACCTCGGATCTACGGCGCCCTCGGGCGCTGGTGGCGGGGCGAGGCGGTCGGTGATCGCCAATGGCTCGCTTGCGGGCAAGACGGTCCACGCGGCGATGAGCCAGTGGGGGACGGCTCTGCTCGGTTCTGCGGCTCCGACGGCTGCTGGCGGCTTTCCGTTGCTCGTGAAGCTTCTGGATGCCCGTGAGCATCTTTCGGTGCAGGTGCATCCTTCGCCCGAATACGCTGCGGCTCATCCCGATGCGACACCCAAAACCGAGTGCTGGTTTGTGCTGGCGGCTGAGCCGGGTGAACGCGGCGAAGAGCCGGTGATCTTCAAGGGCTTCAAGCCTGGCGTGACCGAGGCTGACTACCGCGATGCGATCGGCGCGGGGACCGTGCCGGAACTGATGAACGCGGTGCCCGCGGTGGTGGGCGAGATGCACGATTTGCCGACGGGGACGATCCATGCGCTGGGTGCTGGGGTTGTGGTTGCCGAGGTGCAGACGCCCAGCGACACGACCTTCCGGGTGTTTGACTGGATCGTCAAGTACAACCGCCCGGCGCGTGAGCTTCATATCGAAGAGGCGCTCGAATCGACGCTGTTTGAAGAGCCGCCCGAGGCGATCAGCGCTGCGGGCGATGGCGTGCTGGTCAGCAAAGAGACCTTCTGCGTGCGTCAGCTCTTGGCGCACTGCGAGGAGAAGGCGATCGCCGAGCCGGGCGTGTGCGCAGCGGTGATGATGCTGCAAACAATGGGCGCTTCGCTTGCGAGCAAGTCGGAAGCGTTCAATGAGATCACGATGGACGCGGGCACGACGGTCTTGATCCCGGCGGCGTGCGCGGAGGATGTTGTCTTGCGGGGCGGGCCGGGAACGCGGGCGCTTGTGGTTGAGGTTGTGTAGAGAACCGAGTTTTACGAGCCCTTTTCGTGAGGAAGGGGACATGGGTTTGGGTCAAATAAACCACCTCGCTCACGCGAGGGGCTCGTAAAAATCTGATGTATCAATCAGATTTTAGTTTGCAAACGCGGAAGCAACCTTTGTCACCGCATCCACAACTTGCTTGATCTGCTCGTCGCTGAGTTCGTGGTGCATGGGGATGCTGAAGACTCTTGTTGCGAGTTTACGGGCTACGGGTGGGTGGTCGGTGATGACATCGGCGAAGGCGGGCTGGTCGGTCAGGCTCTTTGGGTAGTGGACAGCGCTTGGCACGCCCTCGGCGATCAGGGCCTTGATGAACTCGCCCCTCGTGCAGGTGACTTTGTCAAGGTTGAGCTTGAGGCTGTAGAGGTGCCAGGCGGCGTTAGCGCCCTTGGTGCGTGTTGGGGTTTCGACGGCATCGACGCTGGCAAAGTGTGCATCGTACTTATCCGCGGCGGTCCGACGGGCGTTGGTTTCTTCTTCGAGGCGCTGCAGGCGTGAGAGGCCGATGGCGCCGGTGATGTCGTTCATGCGGTAGTTGAAGCCGATGCGGGTGTGGAGGTATTTTTCAGATTCGCCGTGTGATCGGATCAGGCCGATTTCGCGGTTGAGTGCTTCGGTGTTGACGGTGACGAGGCCGCCCTCGCCTGTGCCGAGGTTTTTGGTTGCGTAGAAGGAGTAGGTGCAGGCGTCGCCGAACGCGCCGATGCCTTTGCCGTTGTAGCTGGCGAGGTGAGACTGGGCGCAGTCGTAGATGACTTTGAGGTTGTGCTTTTTGGCGATTGCCTGGATCGCGTCGATGTCGACGGGCATGCCGTAGAGGTGGGTGACTGCGATGGCTTTTGTGTTTGGTGTGATTCGTTTTTCGATGTCAGCGGGGTCAACCTGCATGGTGTCTTCGAGGGAGTCGCAGAAGACGAGTTTGCAGCCGCGGGCGACGAGCATGGATGCGGTTGCGATGTAGGTCCACGCTGGGACGATGACTTCGTCGCCGCGGTTGAGGAGTGCTTCGTATGCGAGTTGGAGTGCACATGTGCCGTTGGCGCAGGTGAGGCCGAAGTTGGCGTCGGACTTGGCGGCGAATTGTTTTTCGAGTTCGGCGCAGTTGGTGTGTGCCCGGAGCATGCCGGATTCGAGGACGGCGTGGGCTGCTGCGATGTCTTGTGGGTGGAGCTTTGGCGCCATGAAGGGGATCGAGGGCGAGGCGACGGGTGTGCCGCCGTTGAGTGCGAGTGTGTCTGCGGTAGAAGTCTGTGACATGTGGTTCTCTCCAGCACCGTTTCGGTGTCTTTGAGATGGTAGGATTGACGCATGCCCGGTCGCAACGGCTTGGCGGGCAAAGTCATCGTGCAGCGGAGAATCGGAATGCAGGCAGTTCTTGTGGTGATTTTGGCTGTAGTTGGGGTTTTTGCCCAGCCCGCGGTGGATATGGGCGAGTTGCCCCCGCCCAATACTTTTGGGATCAAGGCGGTGACGCGTCCGAGCCAGGATGCGATCATGGGCTTTAGCTTCCCGACCTCGGTGCATGCGATTCTGGTAGCCGACGGCGATGCGGTGACGAAGGGCCAGCCGCTGGTTCGTGCGGACGACCGCGAGGCATTGGCTTCGGTGGTGCTCCAGACGATCCGGGCCGAGAGCACGCTGGATGTGGAGGCGGAGCGGAAAGCGCTTGAGCTTGCCGAGGTCGAGTTGAAGGCTACCCAAAAGGCGTTCGAGGGCGGCGGCGGGTCCACGCTTGAACTTGATCGCGCCAAGCTCAACGCCGAGACGGCCAAGCTCCGGCTCGATGCGAGCCAGCAGAGGCTTCAAGAACAGCAGATCCAGCTCGGGCAGCTTCAGGCGAGGCTCGACAAGCACACGGTGTCGGCCCCCTTTGATGGGATCGTGGAATCGGTCCTGGTCACGGTGGGGGATTCAGTCCGGGAATCGGACCCGGTGATCCGCGTGGTTTCGGTTGATCCGCTCTGGATTGATGTCGCCACACCCACGGCGATCACCCTGGGGCTGAGCGATGGGGATCCGGCGTGGTGTCTGGTGCGGATCGGTGATGACGCAAGCCTGCTCGGCGCTACGATTGTCGGGATCAGCCCGGTGGCTGATTCGGTGACCGGCGCCAGAAGGGTGCGGGTCGAGGTGGCAAACTCTGGGAAACTCCCGGCAGGCTTGACGGCGTATGTTCGGTTTACCAAGCCGGACGACGCGTGGGCGGAGCTTGTTGCGGAATAGGCTCTGTTTGACAGATCAGATTTTGACGAGCCTCTTCCGCGAGGAAGGGGGCAAAGCAGAGCCTAACCGTGGTCCCCTTGCTCGCGCGAGGGGCTCGTAGATCCGTCAAACAGAACCTAGAGTATCGGCCCGAGTGTGGCGTGACAGGCAAGACAGGGCAAGGCGAGGGCGGCTGACGGTGGGCGTTGGCTTGCGCATCAACGAGATAGAGCCGAAGTGATAGACCTTTCCAATCTCAATGCGCCGGGGTGGCGTCGCATCGTCGCGGATCTGACCGCAGCCTCGGGCGATGAGCGCACATTCCCGAATCATTTGCTCGCCGCGATGGGCCAGGTGGCTGGTGCGCGCCAGGCGGCGATGTTTGTCAACACGGGCGCGGGGCAAGACCCGAGCGATCAGCCTTTGGCGACGCTCGTCTGGCCTGTGGGGCCGACGGATGGGGCAAGCCCCAATGATTCGCTGAGCGAGCCGATTGTTATGAGGTCAAGCGCAGCCAGCGCGTTTGGTACGGGCGACACCGGCGTCATTGGGATGGGCACCGATGATGGGCTGTACGACGACTCGCACGCCAACGGCTTTGCGCTGGCGGTTCCGGTCGGGACGGTCGCCACGGGCGATGGTGAATCCAGGCCCGCGTTTGTTGTGGTGCTGCTGCTGGATAATCGCTCGCGCGGGGCGATGCAATCGACGATTGCGCTTGTTGAACTGCTCGCGGGGTATGCGCATCTTGCCAGCACGCGGAGCCAGCTTGCGCGGATGCGTTCGGCCGGGGCGGCTCTTGATCTTGCGACCCGTTTGATCGCATCGATCAACTCGGCGACAGGTTTCAAAGGCTCGACGATGCAGCTTGTCAATGATTTATGTCGGCATCTCAAAGCCGACCGTGTCGCCATCGGGTGGCGAGGCGGGCTTGCGGGTGCTGCGCCAGGCGGCGATGAGCTTGTCAGCGAACGAGACTCAACACCTGTCAAGGTCGTGGCGCTCAGCGACACCGAGCATGTTGATCGGCGGATGGCGATGGTGCGCAAGCTGTCGGCAGCGATGGACGAGTGTCTGGATCAGGATCAGCCGGTGGTGTTTCCGATCCCGGAGCTTGGCGAGCATGTTGACCCGGCGCTGACGCAAACGGTGACGCACGCGCACCGGGAACTTGCATCGAGCGATGCGAATCTGAAGATAACATCGTTGCCGCTGCGTGATGGGGATGAGTCGCTTGGCGTGCTGACGATCGAGTCAGCGCAGGTCGGGCAGTCGATCGATGTGCGGACGGTCGAGCTTTTGCAGGCGACGATGGACTTGATCGCGCCGGTGCTTCGTTTGCGTAAGAGCGACGACAGGCCGATCCCGGCGCGAATGATGGACGAGGTCCGCAAGGCCGGCGCGTGGGCGGTTGGCCCGAAGCACACGCTGTGGAAGCTTCTGGGTATCGCGGTGATGGTGTTTGCGTTGGTGGTGACTTTTGTGTCTGTGCCGTACCGGGTGGAGGCGGATGTCGAGCTTCGCCCGATCGAGCGGCGGATCGTTGCGGTGCCGTTCGAGGGGATCGTGAGCGAAGTCATGCCCATCGCCAAGGCGGGCCAGAAGGTGGTGGCGGGCCAGCTTCTGGTGAAGTTCGATACGAGTGATCTTGAACTTAGCGCGGTCGAGGCGCGGCAGTCGATCTCGCAGGCGCAGTCGCAAGCCGCCGACGCGATGCGCCGGGGCAACGGCGCCGAGCAGCAGCAAGCCGAGGCGAAGGTGATGCAGGGTCAGGCGAGGCTCGATCTTCTCAATAACCGGATCGCGTCGGCGCAGATCCGTGCGCCGATTGATGGAACGATTATCGCGGGCGATCTGACGGAGCGTGTGGGCGCGAGGCTGAAGATCGGTGAGCCGCTGTTTGAGATCGCGCCGCTGGATTCGATGCGTTTGATCGCCAAGGTCGCCGACTCGGACATCGGGCTTGTGATCCGCGCGATGCAGGATGAGGGCATGGTTGGGAGCGTGGCGACGAAGGCGTACCCGGATCGGCGGTTCCCGTTGACGGTCGAGCGCATCGTGCCGATGGCGCAGGCCAAGGACGGCAAGAACACATTTCTCGTGCATGCGAGTCTCGACGAGTCCGCGGCTTGGATGCGGCCCGGGATGGAAGGGCTTGCCAAGCTGGAGGTCGGCGACCGCACGCTGCTCTGGATCGGGTCGAGACGGATCGTTGACAAACTGCGTTTGTGGCTTTGGTGGTGAGTCGTGGGCGTGGCTGAGCGAGCATCATTTAGTCCGCACTGGCACCGCGTTGCCGCGACAAAGCCGAGGCTCCGCCCGCATGTGCAGATCACGCGTCAGCGCTACCGCGGCCGCCGCTGGCATGTTGTGCATGACCCGGCATCCAACAAGTTCTATCGGATCAACCCGGTTTCCAATGAGTTTGTCGGGTTGCTCGATGGTGTGCGCACGGTTGAAGAGGCGTGGAACATCGTGCTGGATCGGCACGCAGACCTGGCGCCGACGCAGCCGGAGATTATTCAGCTTATTTCGAGTTTGTACAACGCGAATCTGCTGAGTATCGAGGCGTCGCCCGAGACCGAGCAGCTTCTTCGCCGGCAGCGCGATCGGCTTTCCAAGAAGATCAAGAGCCAGGCGATCGGGATCATGTATTTTCGTGTTCGGCTTTTTAATCCGGACGGGATTATTTCTGCTGTTGAGCCGGTGCTGCGGCCGCTGATGAATCGGTGGGGCTTTCTTGCGTGGTGCGTGTTTGTTGTGTTCACGCTGACGCGGCTCGGCTCGCACACGGGGGCGCTTGCCGACGGGTTCAAGGATGCGATCGCGCCGTCGAACTGGGGCTGGCTGATCGGCGTGTATGTCGTTGCCAAGGTCTTTCACGAGATGGGCCACGGCGTGATCTGCAAGCGATTTGGTGGACAGGTGCCCGAGTTTGGCGCGCTGCTTCTGGTGCTCGTGCCTTCGCCTTATGTCGATGCCTCGGCGTGCTGGGGGTTTGCAAGCCGATGGCACCGGGTTGCGGTTGGCTCGGGCGGGATGATCTTTGAGCTGTTTTTTGCGGGGATTATGGCGCACATCTGGCTTTCGACGGGCGAGGGCACGCTTATGCACCAGATCGCGTACAACGCGATGCTGACGGCGGGGCTTTCGACGGTGCTCTTCAACGCGAACCCGCTCATGCGGTTTGACGGCTACTACATAATGTCTGATTTGCTCGAAATACCGAATATGATGCAGCGGTCGTTCCAGCAACTCCAGTATCTCATACAGAAGTATGTGTATCGGCTCGACGATGTGAACTCGCCGACAACGCAGCCGGGCGAGGCGTGGATCCTGACTGTGTACGGCATCGGGGCGCTCATCTACCGTGTGTTCTTGTTTATCACGATCACGCTGTATGTCATGGGCAAGCTGTTTGTGATCGGGCTGMTCCTCGCGATCTGGACGGCGGCGGCGTGGTTTATTATGCCGGTTGGTAAACTCATCAAGTGGCTCAGCACCGGGCCAAAGCTCGCGGACCAGCGCGGGCGGACAATCGCGATCACGCTTGGGATGCTGGTTGTCGGGGTGGGGTTGGTCGGGCTGGTTCCGATGCCCGATGTTCGGCGCGGCGTTGGTGTGGTCGAGAGTCTTGACCGCACTGGCGTGTATATCGGTGAGCCGGGCTTTGTGATCGATGCGTTTGTAAGGCCGGGCGACTATCTCGAAGAGGGGCAGGTCATCGCGGTGCTTGAAAGCCCGCAACTCGAATCACATATCGCTATGGCGCGCGGCGTGCTCGCGGAGTTTGAGAGCATCGAGCGCGAGGCGACGGCGATGAGCCCGTCGGCGGTGCCCGTGGCGCGCGAACGCGTAGCGGCGGCTCGCTTGTCACTTGAGTTTCTGCAGGAACGGGCGGGCAGGCTTGTTGTATACGCGCCCCACGCCGGGCGGTATGTGGGGACAGACCCGCACGACATACTCGGTCAGATGGCAAGCGCCGGTGAGGTNCTCGGCGAGGTTGTTGATACTGATAATGTGCGCATCGCTGCCTCGATGAACCAGCACGAGGCGGCCTGGTTGTTTGATGAGGAAGAGAAGCCACGCGTTACGATGCGGCCCGTCTCGATGCCGGGGGTTGTCATTGGTGGAACGAAACTGCTCGCGATCGATGCGGGGCAGGCGTACTTGCCGCACGCGAGCCTCGGGTTTGCCGGGGGCGGAACGATCAGGACCGATCGGCAGGACCAAACCGGGTTGCACACCGAGACGGCCCAGTTTATTGTATACATCGAACCAGAAAAAAATGATGAATGGAGCGGCGTGCCCGGTGAGCGTGTGCATCTGCGGTTTCGTTTGGGTGCCAAGCCGCTGGCGGTGCAGTGGATCGATCGTCTGCACAAGCTGATTCAGGGCCGGGTGCAGTTGTGACGGCTGTGGATACTGGTTTAAGTCGGTACCACGCGCTCTTTGAGGCGGTCCGGTCGCGCAAGCGGGGCGTCGAGACGCTCAAGGGCGCGGACCAGCTTGTCGCGTGGGGTGCGCTCAAACTTCGGCAGCGGAAGTCCCGGCTCGATGTGTTGCTCGGGTGGGCCGAGCGCGTAGATCTGATATCGCCGGAGATTCGGAGTCTGCCTGAGAATGCGCTCGATCGGGAGGTTCAAGAGCTGCGCAGTGTGTTTGTTCGCGGGCGAGCAAGCCACGAGCAGGTGCTGCGCGCGCTGGCGGTTGTGCGCGAGGTTGCAAGCCGGGCGACGGGCGAGGAGGCGTATGTTGTGCAGATCGCGGGCGCGCTGGCGCTCTTGCATGGCAGGATTGCCGAGATGGTGACAGGCGAGGGCAAGACGCTGACGGGTTCGCTGGCTGCGCCGCTCTTGGCGTGGCGGCACAGGCATGTGCATGTCTTTACGGTCAATGACTATCTTGCCCAGCGTGATGAAGAGGGCCGATCAGAAATATACAAGCGATGTGGTCTCACTTCTGGTGCGATTGTGCAGGACTTGTCGCCAGAGGAGCGTGCCGGGATCTATGCGCGTTCGATTGTGCATGGCACGCCCAAGCAGATTACCGCGGACTATTTGCGGGACCAGCTTCGTATGGGGCGGATCGAGTCGGCGTGGGTTGGGTGGCAGAAGCTTGGGAGCAACGGGCCACTCGTGCCGGGGTTGCAGGCGTGTTTGGTTGATGAGGCGGATGCGGTTTTGATTGATGAGGGTGTGACGCCGCTGATTATTGCGAGGTCTCGGCGCGCAGACGAGATGTCGCTGGCGTACATCAAGGCGCGCGACATCGCGGGGCAGCTCGAGGCGGACAAGCACTACACGGTTGACAGCATGCGTAAGCGTGTGAGGATGACCGCTGCCGGGAGCGCGGTGCTGGCGGCGATGCAGGTTGAAGACGACAAACAATGGGCGACAGCGCGGCGCGGCGAAGAACTCGTGCGGCAGGCGCTTGTCGCGCAGTACTGTTATCTGCGGGGCAGGCAGTACGAGATCGTCGATGGGTGTATTGTGATTGTCGATGAATACACGGGCAGGTTTTTGCCGGACCGGTCGTGGGAGCACGGCTTGCACCAATCGGTCGAAGCGAAGGAAGATGTAGAGATCACCGCTGACCGGGAAACGCTCGCAAGACTGAGCTTTCAGCGTTTTTTCAGAAGCTATAAATTTCTGTGCGGCATGACGGGCACGGTCGCCGACTCGGCGGGCGAGATGGAGCGCGTGTACGGCAGGCCCGTGACAGTGATCCCGACGAACAAGCCGATCGCGCGCGAGCAGGAACCGACGCGGTATTTCAAGAGCGCCGATGCGAAGTGGTCGGCGATTGTCGAACGCATCCGCAATGAGCATGAGACGGGCAGGCCGGTGCTTGTTGGTACGAGGAGTGTTGAGGCTTCGCAGCTTTTGAGCGATCGGCTTGAGGTGTTGGGGCTGGCGCACTCGGTGCTCAACGCGCACCATCACGAGGAAGAAGCAGATTTGATTTTGCGGGCGGGGCAAGAAGGAGCGATCACGGTCGCGACGAACATGGCGGGGCGTGGCACGGACATCAAACTCACGCCGGGCTCGCGGGCCAAGGGCGGGTTGTTTGTGGTGCTGACCGAGATGCACGGCGCCAAGCGTGTCGACCGGCAGTTCGTCGGGCGCGCCGGTCGGCAGGGTGATCCGGGTGGGGCGCAGGTCTTTGCGAGTCTGGATGATGAACTCGTGACGAAATACRCAAGGCCGGCGGGCGAGTTTGTCTCGGGCCGGGCAAACTATGAAGAGTTGACCGGATCACGGATTGCCGAGTGGGTGTTCAGGCTCGCGCAGAAACGCAGCGAGGCTAGAGACCGTCGTGGCCGGACACAGGTGATGCGACAGGACGACTGGGTCGATCGGTACATGCCGAGTGTGTAGTTATTTAGAGACTGCCCAAACCGGGCGATGTTTCCGCACCGCAGTACATGCATTTGTTGTGCCGCTTTGAGAGCTTTCTATTGCACGACGGGCATGTCTTGGCTTGGACGCGAACTTTGCCGTCGAGTCTGCCGTCGGAGAGATCAATTTCCTGGATCTTTGCTTCGAGGTCGGCTTCGGTGATCCCGAGTTTTTCGCTCATGAGTGCCCACATCGCCATCGTGGTAAGAGCGAGGCGATCGGTTCGATCCTCAAGTTTCAATACGGAATCACGAACATCTTTCGTTCTATTGGATGCGGATTCAACCTTGGCCTGAGTCGCGCGAATTTGTGATTGTTGATAAAGATCCCAGAGCATGTGCATTCTCCCTGCACCTTCTTGGGTGCTGATTGGAGTTTATTTCAGGAGCCGTTCGAGGTAGTGGATATCGATGCCTCCGGTGGCGAAATCTGCGTTTTCCATGAGGCGTAGGTGGAGTGGGATGGTGGTGTAGATTGGTTCGATGGTGAGTTCGCCGAGGGCGCGTTTCATGCGGTTGATGCACTGTTTGCGGTCCTCGGCGTGGACGATGAGTTTGCCGATCATGCTGTCGTAGTTTGGTGGTACGCGGTAGCCGGGGACGATGTGGGTGTCCATGCGGACGCCCGGGCCGCCGGGCAGGTGCAGGGTTTCGATAACGCCGGCGCTTGGCATGAAGTTTTTGTCGGGGTTCTCGGCGTTGATCCGGCACTCCATCGCGTGGCCGGTGATCTTGATGTCTTTCTGCTTGAAGGGCAACGGCTCGCCGGCGGCGACGGTGATCGAGGTCTTTACGATGTCGATGCCCGTGATCATCTCGGTCACCGGGTGCTCGACTTGTACGCGGGTGTTGACCTCGAGCATGTAGAAGTTCTGGTCTTCGTCTAGCAGAAACTCGACCGTGGCCGCGCCAGAATAGTCGGCGCTCTTGACGAGCTTTGCAGCGCTCTCGGCGAGGCTGTTGATTYTCTTGCGGTCGATATTTGGAGCGGGGGCTTCTTCGATGACTTTCTGGTGTCGGCGCTGCATGGAGCAGTCGCGTTCGAAGAGGTGGACGGCGTGGCCGTGCTTGTCACCGATGACCTGGATTTCAATATGTCTGGCGCGTTCGAGGAATTTTTCGATGAAGACAGCGCCGTTGCCGAACGCGGCGAGTGCTTCTTGCTTGGCGGATTTGAGGTTGGAGCGGAGTGTTGCTTCGTTGTGGCAGATGCGCATGCCCCGCCCGCCGCCGCCGGCCACGGCTTTGATGATGACGGGGTAGCCGATCTCGGCTGCGCATTCGACGGCCTCGGCTTCTTCTTCGATCTCGCCCTCGGAGCCGGGGAAGACGGGGACTTTGGCTGCTTTGGCGTAGCGTTTGGCCTCGACCTTGTCGCCGAGTTTGCCCATCGCTTCTGGGCTTGGGCCGATGAATTCGATTTTGCAGTCGCGGCAGATGGCTGCGAAGTCGGCGCGCTCGGAGAGGAAGCCGTAGCCTGGGTGGATCGCATCGACATCGGCGATCTCGCCGGCTGCGATGATGCGGCTGATGTTGAGGTAGCTGTCTTTGGCTGGGCCGGGCCCGATGCAGATGGCGCGGTCGGCGAGCCGGAGATACGGTGCGTCGGCGTCTGCTTCGGAGTAGACGCAGACCGTCTCGATGCCGAGTTCTTGGCAAGCGCGGATGATGCGGAGGGCGATCTCGCCGCGATTGGCTATGAGTACGCGTCTGAACATAGATGCCCCAGGGCTGAGGCATTAGGCAGAAGGCACTGGGACGGGCTTGTGTATCTAGTGCCTAATGCCTAGTGCCCAGTGCCGCTTTGCGATTTCACTCAGCTCGGTTTGACGAGGAAGAGTTTCTGGCCAAACTCAACGGCCTGGCCCGGTTCGACGAGGCATTTGTGGATGGTGCCGTTGGTCTCGGCTTTGATCTCGTTGAAGACCTTCATGGCTTCGACAAGGCAGACAACGGTGTCTGAGCTGATCGGGTCGCCGACTTTGACGAAGGCGTCGCTGTCGGGGTTGGCCGAGGTGTAGAAGGTGCCGACCATCGGTGACTCGATGACAGCAAAGCCCTCGTCGGGGTCGCTCGCGGGCGCGGCGGGTGCCACGGCGGGCACTGTTGGCGCAGCGGCGTGGACGACGGGGTGGCTTGTAAGCACCGTGTCCGGCTGACCCCGGCGCAGCGCCACGGTTTCTTCTTTGTCTTGGAGGTCAAGCTCGGTCAGGTCGTTCTCGACCATGAGTTTGACGAGCTCTTTGAGTTTGCGGATGTCGATCATCGCGGTTTCCCGTCTTGGTTGCTCTGCTGGCGCGATCGCGCAAGCACTGGAAGGTTGGTAAGTAGCGTAGCCGGGCGCGCCGGGTTGTGCCGGGAATGAGGGGGGCAGGTAGACTCGGGTTGTGGAGAAGCCCGGTAGAAGATTGTTCGCAGGTTCGCCCTGGCCCGCGGTTGTCCTTTGGGCGCTGATCGTTGCGGCTGTGGTCGGGTTCCCGCTGGGTAAGGCATTGGTCGATGCGATCCGGGGTTTGGCGGGCGGTGGCGATCTGGTCGCGCCGAATTGGCCGCTGCTTGGGATGTCGGTTGTGTGGGCAGTGTTGATTGGTTGCCTGTCGGTTGTGTTTGCGTGGTGCGGTGCGTGGGCGAGCCGGGGGTGGCGGGCGTGGTGGACACCGATTTTGATCGCGCCGATTCTGATGCCCAGTTCGCTGGCATCGAGCGGCTTTGGGCTGATGCGGGCACCGGGGACCGCGATAGGCGATTGGCTTGCGATGGGCCCGAGTTGGAGGCCGATCTTTGTCGGAAAGGCGATTGCGATTATTGGGCTGGCGCTCTGGACAAGCCCGATCGCACAACTCGTTATTGCAGCACGGGTTCGGGCGATCGACCCGGCATCGCTCGAGGCGGCGAGGCTCGTCGGCGGCGGGCCGATCACATGGGTTCGGCTCCGGCTTGGGATGAGCTTTCGTCACACACTCTTGGCGGCGGGCGCGGTGGCGGTTTTGATGCTCGGGTCGGCGGTGCCTTTGCATTTGGCGCAGATGCAGACCTACGCGGCGCTAGTTTGGCTTGAACTCGATGCGACTGCATCGGGTGACCGCTGGCGGGTTCTGGTCAGCGCTTGGCCGATGTTTGCCATCGCGTGCGGGGTCTCGGTTGGTGTGGTGTGGCACTTCCGCAAACGGCCGGGCTGGGTTCGCGGGCAGGGTGGCGAGGAATCGCAGAAACGGTTGGTACCGATTGGGGTGGCTATTGCGGTGCCGGTGCTCGCGGTGGGGCTGCCGGCGGTGCTGTTTGGGATGGACCTCAAGAGCCTGAGCACGATTTCGACGGTTTGGCACACAGAATCTGTGTCAGCAGGGAATGCGTGGTTGGTGGCGTTGGGTTTGGCGGTGTCTTCGGTTGTGATGACATCGTGTGTTTGGATCGGATTGGGTGGGGGTGTCGCTGAGCGCCGGGTGACGCTTGTTGGCGTGGCGTTGATGTTGATGCTTGCGCTCGTGCCGGGGGTGGTGACGGGGGTTCTGGTCGGGTCGGCGTGGCGTGGTGTGGATGTCGTGAGCGATTCGTGGGTGGTGGTGCTTTTGGCGCATCTGGCGAGGTTTGGGGCGCTGCCGGCGATGGTGGGGGTGCTTTTGGCGTGGAGCGAGCCGGAGGAGGACCGGGATCTTCGTCTGCTGACGGGGGCGACGGGGGCGATCGGCTGGGCCAAGACGGTTGGGGTTCGCGCGTGGCCTGCGATTGCATTGGTTGCAGCGGCCTCGGCTGCGCTTTCTATCCACGAGATCGAGAGCGCGGTGGTTGTTTCCCCGCCGGGGATGGCTTCGCTTGCCCGGTCGATGCTCAACCTCTTGCACTTTCAGCGATACGAGCATTTGTCCGGGTTGTCGCTCATCGTGATCGCGTTTGGTACGATCCCCGTGGTTGCGTTGGCTGTACTTTGGTGGCTCTGGATCCGAACAAGCATGCGTGGTGGTGCGAACCATTGATTGGCCACGAGCGGTCAGAAGAAAGACGGAGGCGAGTGATTCGGCAACGAGGTTCCATTCTGGTGATGGTTTGCGGTGTACTGCTTGCGTCGATGGTCGGCTGTGATATGAAGCAGGCGGAAGGCGACAGTGTGCTACGGGTCAGGCGTGTGCTTGGTGAGCCGGGCAAGCAGCCGGGTCAGTTTATGTATCCTCGGGGGATAGCTTCTGGTGCCGGGCAGCTTTGGGTGATCGACAAGGGCGCGCGCGTGCAACGGCTCGACCCGGAAACGGGCCTGGCACTCGTGTACTTTCAGACGCCGATTTTCGAGCAGGGCAAGCCGACGGGACTGACGGTCGCGCCCTTGCCGAGTGATGGGTCGCGGGTCGGGTTGTATGTGGCGGATACGCACTACAGCCGGGTCCTGATTTATGACACGGAAGCAGAAACAATGGAGCCGATCGCGGAGTTTGGGTCGTACGGGATGGGGCCGGGGCAGTTTGTGTATCCGTCTGATGTCGCGGTGTTGACGGATAACTCGGGTGAGGTCGAGCGGATCTATGTCAGTGAGTATGGCGGGAATGACCGGATCAGTATCTTTGATGCCGATCTGAACTTTCTGAGAAGCTTTGGGACATATGGTGTTGCGTTTGATATGGCAGAATCTGGTGATGGGATTGTGTTTGATCGCCCCCAGTCGATCGAGATTGATCCGATCGCGGGCGAGGTGATTGTCGCCGATGCGTGCAATCACAGGATTGGGCGGTTCACGCTCGATGGTGAGTTGATCGCGTGGCTTGGTGGCGCAGGGTCTGATCTGTTTCGTTATCCTTATGGTCTGGAATTGGTCCAAGGCCGGGGCGCGCTTGTCGCGGAATACGGGGGCAACCGCATCAGGCATATTGACCTCGAATCAGGGATGACGCTCGGCATCTACGGCACGGCCGGCCGAGAAGTGGGGCAGCTTGCCTCGCCTTGGGGTGTGGCAGTTCTGGATGGCGAGGCGTTTATTCTGGATTCTGGCAATAACAGATTGCAAGTGATTACAAGCCCCGCAAGGTCGATCTCGCAGAACGGCGGGGGCGGATGACGGCTTTGCTCGCCTCACTTGTTGTCGGGCCGATCGAGTTTACGCTCCCGGTGTGGCTCTGGCTCTTTGTGCCGGCGGCGGTGTTCGTGGTCCTGATCGGGCGGAAGAGTCTGTCCGCGGTTGGCAGCGGCTCTCGCCGGGCGGCGCTCTTCTTTCGGTTGATCGTGGTGGGTTTGATTGTGTGTACGCTCGCCGAGCCGAGTTTGCGTAAGGAGTCGGACAAGCTTGCGGTGACGGCGGTGATCGACATGAGCCGGTCTGTCCCGATGAAGATGCAGTCGATGGCGGAGGATTTTGTCGCCGAGGCCGCGGCAGTGAGCCGGACGCAAAAAGACTTGCTTGGCGGCGTCACAGCGGCGCGTACCGCGTATGTGCAGAGCATCCCCAGCCCGCTTCGGACGGATCTTGAAGCCGAGAACATCGGGTCCGCCGACGGGACGAACCTCGAAGAAGCGATGCGGATGGCGCTTGCGATCCGGCCAGAGGATGCGGCGTATCGGATTCTACTGATTACCGATGGAAACGAAACAGATGGTAGTTTGCTTGCCGCTGCCGAGAGCGCGCGTGCGATGAAGGTGCCCGTTGATGTGTTACCGCTGACATACCGCTACGAGGGCGAGGTGATCGTTGAGCGTGTCGAGACGCCGACGAACGCGAGGATGGGGGATCTGATCAACGCCCGCGTGACGATCCAGTCAACTCGGCGGACCAAGGGTTTACTGACGATTCTGATTAACGACACGCCGGTTGATCTCGATCCGCAAGGCCCGGCGCTTGGGTTTGCGATCGAGCTATCGCCCGGATCGAACACGCTTGAGGTGCCGCTGGGAGTGACCAAACGCGGCCCGCAGGAGATTTCAGCGGTCTTTGAGCCGGCAGAGGATGAGCGTGGCTTTGGCGATGTGATCGAAGAGAACAACAGGGCAAGCTCGATCACATTCTTTACGGGCGAGGGCCGGGTCTTGGTGCTCAGCGAGTCGGTGCAGGAGTCGGCCGAGCTTGTCAGTGCGCTCGAAGCCGAGCGGATCGGTGTTGATGTGTTGATGGCGGATCAGGCGCCGGTGTCACTTGTTGAGTTTAATGCGTACGACGCGGTGGTGCTCTGCAATGTGCCGGCGTATGCGTTTAGTGAGTTGCAGCAGCAGGCGATGAAGCAGTATGTCGAAGACGGCGGCGGCGGGCTTGTGATGACGGGCGGGCCGAGTTCGTTTGGCGCGGGCGGCTGGATCGGTTCGCCGGTTGAAGAGATCTTGCCGGTGCAGCTCGATCCGCCGCAGTCGAGGCAGATGCCGCGTGGTGCGCTGGCGCTGATTATGCACTCGATCGAGATGCCCGAGGGTGTGTACTACGGCAAGAAGACCGCCGAGGCCGCGGCTGGTGCATTGTCAAGGCTTGACTATGTTGGTATTATTGAATATTCAGGCTTTGGAGGCACCACCCAGTGGGTCTATCCGATGTCGTTGCGGGGCGATGGCTCTGCGGTCCGCGCGGCGATCAATCGGCTTCAATTCGGCGATATGCCCAACATGCACCCGTCGGTTCAACTTGCATACACGGGGCTGATGAACGCCGATGCCGGTCAGCGCCACGCGATTATCGTGACGGATGGCGACCCGTCCCCACCCTCCAAGGCGCTGCTTCAGAAGTATGTCGATGCCGGGATCACGATCAGCACGATCGGTGTGTTTCCGCATAGGGGTGGGCCGAACAGCCCGGATCTCAAGCGGCTCAAGGACATGGCCGAGTTTACCGGCGGTCGGTACTACAGCATTACAACATCAACACAGCTCGCAACAATTCCTAAGATTTTCATCAAAGAAGCACAAACGATCAAACGCTCGCTGATCTGGGAAGGCAACGCGTTCGAGCCGACGCTGACGGGGATGCCAAGTGCGCCGATGCGGGGTGTTGGGTCGGTGCCGGGGATCCGTGGCTATGTCGTGACGGCGGATCGGCAAGACGGTTTGGCGGTGACGACACTTCGCGGGCCGCAGGACGATCCGATTTTGGCGCACTGGCAGCGCGGGCTTGGTCGTGTTATTGCGTTTACGGGTGATGTTTCGACGAGGTGGTCGCCGCAGTGGTCGGGGTGGTCTGGCAACCGGTCGTTCTGGGGCGAGCACATCCGCTGGGCGATGCGGCCGTCGGGTTCGGCGGAGGCGCGCACGCGGATCGAACAGATCGGCGATGAGTCTGTGCTCGTGGTCGATCTGGCAAAGCCCGACACGGGCGAGCGGATCAACTTTGCGACTATAAAAGGCAGGGTCGCGGGGCCGGGTGGGTCGTCGCAAGAGATCGTGCTCCGGCAGGACGGGCCGGGGCGGTATGTGGGGCGGTTCGATTCGTCGGACCCTGGGTCGTACATCGTGGGCCTTCGGTATATTTCGACGGATAGCGCGACGGGCGTGCGGACCGAGGGCGCGGTGCAGGCGGCGGTGACGAAACCGTTTACGGATGAATTCAGAGCACTCGAAGACAACGCGGGATTGCTCAGGCAAATCGCAGAGCGCACGGGCGGCAGGGTCTTGAGCGCGGACCCGCAGCTTGCGAATCTGTGGCTGCGAGATGGGCTGGAGATGCCTGTTGCGCGTCAGCCGGTGTTTCTCCTGTGCGCGCTTATTGCGATGGGTTTCTTCCTGCTCGATGTCGCGGTGCGAAGGGTCAGGCTTGATCTGGGTGTGCTCCGCGCCGTTGGCACCAAGGCGTTTGGGAAGTCGGTGACGCAGGAAACCGAGTCGGTGCGGAACCTTCGGCAGGTGCGCGCCAAAGCGCAAGAGAAGATGGCAAGCTCGAAAGATCGGCAAGAGAAAGCCGCGGCTGCGCGGTCAAAGGCCAAACGGAAGTTTGAGGTCCAGCCGGGCATGGATGATGCACCGATGGATCTTGCAGGAAACGCGGCACCGCTGGTGAATAAGAGCGAGCCGAAACAACAGACAAAGAAACCGCAGGCGGATAAGAGCGAGGGGCTGAGCAGGCTTTTGCAGGCAAAGCAACGGGCCAAGGACGAAATGGATCAGGATTCATAGCACCCGACCGAGGTTGGCGTGCGGATAGACGGTTGTGAAGGAGTATCAGAAATGGCGATGAACAAGAACGCACAGACACCGCAAGAAGTCGCGGCCAAATGCGAGGCTTTTAAGAAAACATACGAGGCACTCGTCAACGAGATCGGCAAGGTCATCGTGGGCCACCGCGAGGTTGTTGATGCGGTTTTGATGTCCTTTTTCGCTGGCGGCAATGTGCTGCTCGAAGGTGTGCCGGGGCTTGGTAAGACGCTGCTTGTGCGGACGCTCGCCGAGACGCTGGATTTGCCGTTTAGCAGGATCCAGTTCACGCCSGACCTGATGCCCGCTGACGTCATCGGCACAAACATCGTGATGGAAGACCAAGCGACGGGTCGGCGAAAGTTCGAGTTCCAGAARGGGCCGATCTTTGCGCAGGTGGTTCTTGCTGATGAGATCAACCGRRCSMCGCCYAAAACGCAGKCGGCGTTGCTSGAAGCRATGCAGGARCGGMRYGTGACGRTYGSKRSRMWSACGYACMRGCTGSMKWKKCCGTTYWTCGTRYTKGCRACWCAGAACCCRATYGARCAGGARGGRACSTAYCCKCTSCCYGARGCKCARMTKGACCGGTTCATSTTYAAKATYWWKMTTGRSTAYMMSAAACTCGACGACCTGATGACGATTATCGATCGCACAACGGGTGCCCAGACGCCCAAGGTCAGCAAGCTCTTTGATGGGCCACAGATTCTTGAAGCGCAGCACCTGATCCGCTCGGTCGTGGTCGCGCCGCATGTCAAGCAATACGCGGCGAGGCTGGTCCTTGCAACGCACCCCGAGGGCGAGTTCGCTGGTGGCAGCAGCAGCGCGACGAACCGGTATGTGCGGTGCGGTGCTTCGCCCCGCGGTGCGCAGGCGCTGATCCTTGGCGCCAAGGTCCGCGCGGTGACCGACGGCAGGTACCATGTCGGCAACGACGACATCAAACACATCGCCAAGCTTGCGCTGCGTCACAGGCTGATCCTGAACTTCGAGGCCGAGGCGGACCGTGTTGACCCGGACACGATCGTGGAAGAGATTTTGAAGATGACGCCAACGGAGCCGGTGGGGGTGGGGGCGTGAAACAGTATATTGTAATTCTACTAATTTTTATCATATTTTCAACGGCGGCATTTGCCCACTGGGGGTCCTATCGCCCTGTGCCGGTCGAGCGGCTTGTAGAGAATCTTTCTGCGTATACCGAGGAACATCCGGACGAGGCGTCGGGTTGGTACGCCCTTGGCCGCATTCACAGCATGGCGTATGTTACCGGTAACGCGGAGTTGAATGCTTCATCGCATCAAGAGGGTCAGGTGGCCACGCCGAGCAGCATCCCGAAAGATGATTCCAACCGAAAAATAGGACCTAAATTGCGGCCGCGCATAGGTCAATACAAAGACGGCCAAGAGCCGGGCGGGCTTGATCTTGATGCTCGAACGGGCCATCTGGCTTTGGGTGTAAGGGCGTTTGAACGGACGCTTGAGATCGCTGTCGATCCCGAAGCGGGGCCGACAACTTCAGGAATTTCATGTATGCTCAGCTTCGCTTATTTACTTGAGCATGGAGCCGATGACGCCGGCCAGGTTGATTGGATGCCCGAACCAGGAGAGAAGAGCCGCGCGGCAGGTGAGATACTGAAACGGTTCAAGTATGGCTGGGTAAATGTTGGTGTTGAGGAGGCGACGGCCTTTGTCGGTGGCACGCGTGCTACACGGAATGCTGTGGTCGGGTTTGCATTTGAGAACCGCGATACAGCCAAGCCCGAGTTGAGAGATTATGTTGATGGGCTGTTGACAGAGCACTGGCTTGATACGGCTATGGATATGTATTTGAAGGTGTTCGATAGGTCGTTTGCCCATGATCTCGATCGCGAAATGTATCACGACAGCACGCATCCCTTCCAGCAGATGATTAGCTATGAAGCAGGCAAAGGATTCCTAAGACTTGCCGCGCGATTGGAATACCCGGATGTTGATCGTGATGAGATTGATCGTGTCAACGATGCCATGCTGCAACTTGAAACGAAGGACTGGGGTGGCGGCTACATCACCCCCATCATCTTCTCCCTCAACAAACCAGCATCACTCGAATCCCTCCTCGCCCCCGAAATAACTGTCTCGTTCGACCTCGACGGCACGGGCCGCGATCAGGCTTGGCCTTGGGTTTCGCCGGAGACTGCGATTTTGGTGTGGGACCCGGAGGAGTCGGGCGAGATCACATCGGGGCGGCAGCTCTTTGGC